>JAPLER010000146.1 GCA_026391115.1 Bacteroidota bacterium
CACATCCTTTAAATCTTTAGCTCCTACTGTAGAAACTGAACCTGTAAGTTCTTTCTTTTTAATGGCTCCACCAAGTCCTGTTTGTACAACTACTTCACCTTCATCATTTACAGCTTCTTTAATTTTTACAGTAACATTATCTCCAGCTTTTACATTAATTTCCTTAATACCAAATCCAGTATGCGATATCTGAAGTTTATACTGTTTGGTTTCATCTGGAAGTTTTATAGTAAAATTTCCTTGAGCATCAGTAACTGTACCACGTTTAGTTCCTGCAACAAATACAGATGCATTTGGTAATGGCTTACCTGTAGAATCGTTTAGTACTTTACCTTTTACTGTACCACTTGTTTGTGCAAACAAAAAATTGCAGCATAAAAGAGCTACAACAATGGCAATCATTTTCGTTTTTTAATAAACAAATCTATTTTGTTTTTACGCAAACGATGACAACTAAATACATTAATAAAATCTCTAAAATTCAATACAGTAAAGAGTTATATGAAAATTATATTTTTAGCAATTGTTGTATTACTTTACTTACAGGCAAACCCATTACATTGTAAAAATCACCTGTTATACTTTTTATTCCAACTATTCCAATCCATTCTTGAATAGCATATGCACCTGCTTTATCATAAGGTTTATACTCATCTACATAAAATTCAATTTGTTCTTGTGTTAACTGGTGAAACTCAACATCAGTAACATCGACAAAAGTTATTTCTGTGTTATTTTGCAAAATTGCTACACCTGTTATAACCTGATGCTTATTACCAGAAAGTTTATTTAGGAAAGATATTGCTTCACTCCTATCTTTTGGCTTTCCAATAATTTCGTTATTAATCACAACTATTGTATCAGCAGCAATAATTGGTTTATATTTATCTTGAATTCTATTGAATACAGCAAGTGCTTTTTCTTTTGCAATATGTATGGGCACTTCTTCGATACTTAAATTATTAGGAAAATGTTCATCGGTGTTGGCGACTATTATCTCCAGATCAAAATTCGCTGCTTCTAAAAGTTGCTTTCGTCTTGGAGATTGAGAGGCTAAAATGATTTTTTGCATATTGTAAAAATAGAATTATATACATTTTAGCACTAAGAAATTGTAGTGTTTTCTAAAAAAAATATATTCACTTAACTTGTCAACACTATATTTGCAGCCTTAATTAATTAAATGTACGGCAAAATCCGTGCAGCCTAAAACAAATTCATATGCAAAAAGGTATCCATCCAGAAAATTATCGTTTCGTTGTATTTAAAGATATGAGTAACGGAACTTCATTTTTAAGCAAATCAACAGCAGCATCTAAAGAAACCATTAAGTGGGAAGATGGTAACGAATATCCAGTAATTAAATTGGAGATTTCAAATACATCTCATCCATTTTACACTGGTAAAAATGTATTGGTTGACACTGCAGGACGTATTGATAAATTCAAGAAACGTTACGCAAAAAAAGAAGGATAATTCAAGAAATCATCTTATTACAAAAAAGCCACCAACGCATTGGTGGCTTTTTTATTTGTCATTAGCTAGATTTTCTTACATATTTTGTAAGAATTACAATAGTGTCTCCTCCAATTTTGCCTTCAATTTGTTCGGCATTATCTGGCACCAATCTTATTTTTCTTACTATGGTTCCTTTGGGTGCAATAAAATTCGCTCCTTTTACATTTAGGTTCTGGGTAAGAATAACAGTATCGCCAGTTTCTAATACAACCCCATAACTGTCTTTGTGTATTATTTTACTAGCTTCTAATGCTTCTTCAGCATTTGCCCACTCAATTAATTGTTCGTCTAAATACACCGTATCCAATGTGTCCATTGCCCAACTCTGTGCATTTATTTTATTTAAAATTTTATAAGAAAGCACTTGAACAGATGGCACTTCGCTCCAAATACTACCTGTTAAGCAACGCCAATGATTGGTATCGGTAAAGTTGTTGCTGTTAATTTGATTGAAACAAGTATTGCACAATACCACTTGATTTTCTGGCAATTCATCCACTTTGGGTGGAATAGTATAAACTTGAAATGAATCAGCTTTTTGGCTACATAGCTCGCAACTATCATTGCATCTGTTTTGTAATGTTGGGGTCATAGCTACAAAGTTATATGCAGGTACTTTGCAAACTGCTTAATTTATTTTCTTGAAAGTATATGCATCAAATTCAATAAAGTCGCTCACCTTAATATCTATACTTTTTACTTTTCTTTCTTTGATATTAAACTTGGTTTTGAATACGCCATACATAATAGGGTTAAAGGTGATTAACCATTCATCGTTATCCATATACTGCATAGTAGCAGTAAGGTTTTTATGGCCTTTGAAATTTATTTTTAAATCATTTTGCTGTGCAGTAATTTCAATTTTGCCATATAGCTGATTATTATAAATGCCTTGGTAACTGCTTAACGCCAAAGCAGGCTTTTTATTTACTATTCTTGCTTTCCAGTTATTGATTTCATTTTGTTGTTCATTAATTTCTTTGAAGTGTGCTTCTAGTTTTTGTTTACTTCTGTTTACATAAGGCACATCTAAATAAGCATCGAGGATTTGCAAACGCAACATCTCAAAAAAATTCTGATTATCATTATTTGTAAGAATGCTAATGCCTAAGTTTAATTCTGGTACAAAACAAGTATTGGTTACAAAACCATCGGCACCGCCTGTATGATTGAATATTTGCTTGCATTGATAATCGCTCATAAATACCCCTAAACCGTAACCATTAAAGTGTGTGGTATTTTTTTTTCTGCTGCTGATGGGCGTAATCATATCTCTGGTTTTGGCAATAACTTGCCAAGGTAAAATTTGTTGATTGTTGTATCGTCCACTATCTAATTGCATCAGCAACCAATGACTTAAATCGTTAACACAACTTACCATACTTGTTGCTGGTGCCATATTATCAATTTTGTCAAAAGGAATTTGAACAAGTTGCCCAGCAAATGAATTGGTATATGGATAAGCTATATTGTCAAAAGATTCCATACCAGCAGTTAAAGTTTGGGTTTTTGTCATATTGAGTGGCAATACCAAACTGTCTAAAATATATTGTTCCCAGGTTTTATGAGTTACTTTTTCTATCACTTCTCCAGCAGTTAAAAAACAACTGTTGCAATAGCCATAGCTTGCCCTAAAACCATTTGCTGGCTTTAGGTAACGCATTTTGTACATTACTTCTTTTCTGGTTAATGCACTGTTCCAAAAAGTAAAATCTCCTTGAAAAGTTTTTGTGCCTAAATGATGCCCAAGCATATCTTTTATAGTTACCAAACTAGTGGTATTATTATCGTACAATTTAAATTCAGGAAAATATTTTATGATTTTATCATCTAAAGAAAGTTGTTTATTATAATCTAATTGAGCCAATGCTGTACCAGTAAATAGTTTGCTATTACTGGCAATAATGAATTTTGTATTTTCATCTACTGGTTCTTGTGATTCAATATTTTTAACACCAAAGCCTTTCATTATAACCACATTACCATCGTGTACAATTGTTATTGCCAAGCCAGGTATGTTCCAATCTTTAATTCCTTGTTTAATGTATGTGTCTAAGCTATCTTTTACAAATGCAGGCTGTGCTGTAGCTGCAGTTATGGTTAGTAGAAAAGAAAAACTTAAAAAAGCTAGATGTTTTTTCATAAAAAAATTTAGTGAGACCCCATTTAAAATAAAATTGGCATTATTTTTTATAGCGTATGTATAACAAAATGTAAAACGTTATGAAAAAGATTCTTATTGTATTATGTGTATTTTGTTTTAGCAATCAAATAACAAATGCACAAGATTTTAAAGTAGGTTTAAAGGCTGGAGCCAATTTTACTAAAGTAGATGGAGCTTCTTTAAAAAATGAATTTAAACTCAATTATCACGCTGGTGTTTTTTTTGAGTTAGAGTTAAACAAAAAAATTGGATTACAGCCCGAAGTATTATTGTCTCAAAGCGAGGCTCAGTATATTAACAATGGCGTTATAACTTATCCCAATACAAGTTACAAACTCAATTATCTTAATATTCCTATTCTATTAAAATATAAAATTGGCAAAATAGTAGTCTTAAACGTTGGACCTCAGTATAGCATTTTAATTAACAAAAACGATGACTTTGCAGGTACTGGTGTTAAAGCTTTTAAAGAGGGGGATTTTGCAATGGTAGGTGGCATACAACTTAACTTTAAATACTTAAGATTTTATGGTAGATACAATATTGGATTAAACAATATTAACGATATTAATAGCAGCGAAAATTGGAAAAGTCAGCAACTGCAAGTTGGTTTAGGTTTTAGATTTTAGATTTCAAGAGGTGTTTTTTGATGAATCGAAAAGTCAGTAAACATATAGTTTACTGGCTTTTTTGATTAAAGGAAATCGTTTTTAAATTATACATATTAAAATTATTACAACCTCAATAGTTTTACTTTTGCAAAAATGAATTTTATGAACAATGTATTGAGTTTGTTAGAAGATACTAAAGACAGAGAATTATTGAAAATTGCTGAAAAAATAGTTAACAGTGAAAGAATTTCTGAAGAAGATGGTGTTACACTTTTTGAAAAAGGCACTTTGGGTTACTTAGGCACTCTAGCAAATTTTGTAAGAGAATCTAAGCACGGTGACAATACTTATTTTAATAGAAATTTTCATATTGAGCCAACAAATGTTTGCGTATTCAGTTGCAACTTTTGTTCCTATTCTAAACTATATGCAAAAAGAGATGAAGGCTGGGAATTAAGCGTTGAACAAATGATGCATATTGTAAAAAAATACGACAATCAACCCGTAACAGAAGTGCATATTGTGGGTGGTGTGCATCCAAAAATGACACTGGAGTTTTTTGTTGATTTATTAAAGCAAATAAAATCACATAGACCAGAATTACACATTAAAGGTTTTACACCTGTTGAGTTGGATTATATGTTTAAAAAGGCAAAATTATCTGTAGAAGAAGGAATGGCATTATTACATCAATCTGGATTAGATAGCTTGCCTGGTGGCGGTGCTGAAATTTTCCATCCAGAAGTAAGAGAACAAATTTGTGCTGATAAAGTTGATGCTAATGGCTGGTTACATATCCATAAAGCTGCTCATAATTTAGGTATGCACAGCAATGCAACAATGCTTTATGGACACATAGAAAAATATTGGCATAGAATAGACCATATGGAAAGACTACGCCAATTACAAGATGAAACTAAAGGTTTTAATACATTTATTCCTTTAAAGTTTAGAAACAAAGACAATGATATGAGCCATATTGCAGAAAGTAGTGTAATAGAAGATCTAAAAGTTTATGCAATTGGCAGATTATATCTAGATAATTTTAATCATATAAAAGCATATTGGCCAATGCTTGGCAGACACAATGCTCAACTAACTTTAAACTTTGGTGTAAACGATATTGATGGAACAATTGATGATACTACAAAAATTTATAGTATGGCAGGTAGTGAAGAACAAACGCCAGCAATGACAACAAAAGAGTTGGTTACACTAATTAAACAAGCCAATAGAAAACCAATTGAAAGAGATACTTTATATAAAGTGATTAATGATTTTAGTGTTATAGAAGCTTAAGTAAAGCAAATTCCAAATCACAAAATAGCCTTGTAATATTTGATTACAAGGCTATTTTGTGTTTACTCATTTTATGTTATCAATGATGTCTTCAAAGTAAATACTGCTATGGCTTTCATCATAAATACATTCGCCATTCTTTATCAATAATACTTGTGGTGACTCGTGATGAACGTTAAATTTTTCTGCTATTAAATTAGAAATATCTCTATTTGAAATAACATCCAAATAATAAAAATCACATTCATCATTGTCAAACTTATCTATTCTATTTTTTGCAACAGAACTAATGCTACATCTAGTACTATGCTTAAAAATAATTTGAGGTTGCTTGTACGAAAGAGTAACCAAATTCTCCAATTCGGCACTAGCTGTTAAATTTTTCCAGTTCATATTTTTATCCTCTAAAATATCTTGGATTTGTTGTAGGACATCCACTTCTTCTAGATGAACAAGAAGATACAATTGTTGAAACCAAAACTGCCAATACTAATATTGCTAATAACTTTTTCATAATTTTTCTTATTTTACAAAATAAAGATACCATTTTTATTGAAAACGCTGCCTGAGGTTAAAAAATTGTGATAATTTTAATATTTATTCTATTATTTCAGATTATCGCTCGTAAAACTTAAAGGCAGTAAATGAGATGCTTTTGATATTACAAATACTTTTCCTTCAATGCCACTCAATATAAGTCTTATAGAATTATTCCATCTTCCTTCATATTCTAATAAACTTTGTCTGCACATACCACAAGGGCTTATTGGTCTATCACTATTAGCATTTGTATTATGATTATGATAACTAATTGCCATCGTTTCTACTGCAACCTCTGGATACAATGCACTTGCACTAGATAATAAAGAACGTTCTGCACAAATGCTCACAGGATAACTTGCATTTTCTTGATTAGTACCAGTAACAACTCTACCATTTTTAAGTATTGCTGCCGCACCTACAAAAAAATGTGAGTATGGTGCATAAGCAGTCTCTGCGGTTTTTCGTGCTTTTGACAACAATTTAGCATCAGCTTCTGGTAAGTCATTTATTGATTCATAAACCTCAAATTCAAATTTATAATTGTTTTTTTTCATACCTTATTCAATCTTACTTTTTGATGACTAAAATTGGGGAATAAAATTAGGGGTTTAGTAATTAAAACACATTATTAATACAGGTAATAAGCAAAACACAATTACTAGCATTGGCTCTATTAAAATAAAATTGGCTTTTGATTTTCTCAAAAGCCAATTCATTATTTGAAATATTGTTAAACTACTTTTTCATATACATTACTTCTTTAATCACTTTTACTGTTCTTTCAACATCTGGTATTGCAAGAGCAGCAAGGTTTTGAGCATAGTGCATAGGGGCATCGGCACTTGTAATTCTACGTATTGGTGCATCTAAATAATCAAACCCTTCTTTTTGAATACGATAAGTAATCTCACTACTAACACTTGCGAATGGCCACTGTTCTTCAACAATCACCAAACGATTAGTTTTCTTAACACTTTCTAAAATTGTTCTCCAATCTAATGGACGAATTGTTCTTAAATCAACCACCTCTGCACTAATGCCTTCTTTCTCCAATTCTTCAGCAGCACCTAAAGCAACTTTCATCATTTTATTGTAAGAAACAATGGTTACATCTCTACCTGCTCTTTTAACATCAGCTTTACCAATTTCAATATAATATTCTTCTTCTGGCACATCGCATTTATCGCCATACATCAATTCGCTTTCCATAAAAATTACAGGATCTTCTTCGTATCTGATGGCTTGTTTTAATAGACCTTTAGCGTCGTATCCATTTGATGGAGAGATGACTTTTAATCCTGGAATATTGGCATAATAACTTTCAAATGCAGTACTGTGTTGAGCTCCAAGTTGCCCAGCACTTCCATTCCCCCCTCTAAAAACTATTGGACAACTAACTTGGCCACCACTCATTGCCAACATTTTACTTGCAGTATTTAATATTTGATCCATAGGCAAAACAGCAAAATTCCAAGTCATAAATTCCACTATTGGTCTCAGCCCATTTTGTGCTGCACCAACAGCAACACCTGTAAAGCCAAGCTCTGCAATAGGTGTATCAATCACTCTTTTTGCACCAAACTCTGCCAGCATTCCTTGACTCACTTTATAAGCACCATTGTATTCGGCTACTTCTTCTCCCATTAAAAATACTCTTTCGTCTCTTCTCATTTCTTCACTCATTGCCTCTCTAAGTGCTTCTCTAAACGCTATTGAACGCATATTCTATTTTTTTGGCAAATATATAGTTTGCAATTATTTGTTTAATAAATAATGAATGGTTGTTCAATAATTATTGTTGCACTCGTTTTCTGAAATGTATTTTATCATAATCTAGCAACCTTAAATCATTTTTATTATCCTCCACAATACTAGCAAACATTCATTACTATAACAATCAAATAAAACAGCACAATTTAATTCCTTTTGCTAGTTGACCTGTAACCCCCTACTTTTGCAGCCTTTATAAAATGATACTGCCCCGTAAGGCGGTGGCAAGTTCATAAAAATTTTAAAAGTTATTAAAATTATGAAGCTTAGCTCATTTCGTTATGACCTTCCTCTAAATCTGATTGCACAGAATCCTACAAAACGCAGAGAAGACAGCCGCTTACTTGTTGTTAACAAAAAAACTGGAGAAATGCAGAACAAGCATTTCAAAGATATTTTGGAGTTTTTTGACGATAAGGATGTATTTGTAGTAAATAATACGAAGGTATTTCCTGCACGTATGTATGGGCGTAAAGAAAAAACAGGTGCAAAAATTGAAGTATTTTTATTGCGTGAATTAAACAGACCCAATCGATTGTGGGATGTAATAGTTGATCCTGCCCGTAAAATTCGTGTAGGCAATAAATTATATTTTGGCGAAAACGAAGAATTAGTAGCTGAAGTAATTGACAATACTACAAGCCGTGGACGTACCATTAAATTTTTGTGGGAAGGAAGTGAAGAAAGTTTTAAAGGTATGCTTGAACATCTTGGTGAAACGCCATTACCAAAATATATTAAACGTAAACCAGACGAAGAGGATAGAGAAAGATACCAAACTGTTTATGCAAAATATGAAGGTGCTGTATCTGCACCAACAGCTGGCTTACATTTTAGTAAAGAATTGATTAAACGTTGCGAAATACATGGAATTAAATTTGCAGAAGTTACTTTACACACTGGCTTAGGTACATTTAGACCCATTGAAGTTGAGGATTTAACCAAGCATAAAATGGATGCTGAATATTTTAGAATTCCAGAAGAAGCCGCAGCTACAGTAAATAAAGCTAAAGATAAAGGACGCAGGGTTTGTAGTATTGGCACAACAACAATGCGTGCACTAGAAACAAGTTTTACAGCTGAAGGAAGATTAAAACCAGCAGAAGGTTGGACCAATAATTTTATTCATCCACCTTACGATTTCAATATTGCAGATTCTTTAGTAACCAATTTTAATTTACCTAAAACTAGCTTATTGATTTTAACCTGCTCTTTTGCAGGATATGATTTAACAATGGAAGCTTAATATCGTTTCTTTAGTTATGGCGATGCAATGTTGGTAATCTAATTAATAAAACGGTATATTTTTTACTTAGTAATTTGTAATGTAAAAAATATTTTTTCGATAATTTAACTAATGTATATATTTGTGCCACAACGCTACACCTAAAAAGTGTGGCGTTGTATTTTTTTTAATGTAAAACAAATGATGAATTATGAGCGAATATGTAACCAAAGAAACCTTTGATAAAATGCGTGAAGAGCTTCACAAGCTAAAATCGATTGATAGACCCGCTGCCAGCAAAGCTATTGGCGAAGCTAGAGAAAAAGGCGATTTAAAAGAAAATGCAGAATATGATAGTGCAAAAGAAGCTCAAGGAATGTTGGAAGCAAAAATTAAGCAACTTGAAGGAGCAATTGCTACTTCAAAGATTGTTGACCCATCTACAATTGATATCAGTAAAGTAAGCATACTTACCAAAGTTACCATAACCAATATGGCTACAAAAAAACAGGTTACTTATCAAATTGTTGGAGAAAAAGAAGCCGATTTAAAAGCTCAAAAAATATCTGCATCATCTCCTATTGGTAAAGGTTTATTAGGAAAGAAAAAAGGTGAAGTTGCCGAAGTACAAGCCCCCAATGGAATACTAAAATTTAAAATTGATAAAATTGCTATTTAATAAAAAGCCTTCAAATGTTTGAAGGCTTTTTTATTACCCCTCGCTTCTTTGCTATATAAATTACTAAATAAAAAGCAGCAAAGAAACACTCTAAATTTCACTGTCTATTATTTTATGTAGGCTTTGCAACTGCCTCAAAAAGTTAGAAAGAAACACAACAGAGATTATATAAGGTTTAGTCTAGGTTTTATTTATTATCATTTCGTATTTGCTATTAGCCTTGTAACCCTATTTTTGCCACAATGAAAGTAAAGTCTATAAAGCAGGATAAGGTAAACATTATTACACTTGGCTGTAGCAAGAATTTGGTTGATAGCGAGGTTTTGAGTGGACAACTAGCTGCTAATGATTATAATGTAGTGCATGAAAATACTAAACTAGACCATAATATAGTTGTAGTTAACACCTGTGGTTTTATAGATAAAGCAAAAGAAGAAAGTGTAAATACCATACTTGATCAGGTTGCATTAAAACAAAAAGGAAAACTTGACAAAGTATTTGTTACAGGCTGCCTTAGCGAAAGATACAGAGAAGATTTAAA
>JAPLER010000128.1:0-8650 GCA_026391115.1 Bacteroidota bacterium
AATTTTTAGTTTTAATTTTTAGTTGTTAATTAATTTATAGTTTTATTATTGAAGAAAAATATTGTAAAGACACCCATTGGAATTAATAAAGTTCCCATTACAAAAAATGGTGTCCAATTGTTGCCTGCTGTGATATAAGGCACTAAAAACATAGTGCAGATAGTTCCTAAAACTGCTGCTGCACCACCCAATCCTGATAAAGAGCCAACGGTTTTGCCTGAATGAAAATCGCTTGGTAATGTTTGCACATTTACAATAGCAAATTGAAATCCTCCCAAAATAAAACTCATAATTAAAACTGCTGTTGTAGCAGTACTTGCAAATGCTGCAGCAATCATTGCTGGAAGTATTATGCAAGCTCCAATTATGATGGCTTTTCTTCTAGCTACATTTACAGGCTTTCCTTTTCTTATTAGATATCCAGAAAACCAACCGCCTGCAATTGCACCAATAGCTGCACCTACATAAGGCACCCAAGCAGAGAATGCAACTTGTTTAATATCGAGCTTAAATTTGTTGGAAAGATAAATAGGTAGCCAAGCTACAAACATCCACCAAATAGGATCTAAAAAGAAACGACCCAGAATAACAGAGTAACTTTTTTTATCTCGCAACAATTCACCCCAAGATTTAGCTACATCATTTGTTAATTTATTTTCTGGCTGACCAGATAAAATATATTCTTTTTCTTCGTCTGTAATCCAAGGATGTTCTGCAGGTTTCTTTTTATTTAAAATAAGCCAAGGAATAATCCAAATAATGCCTAAAGAACCGACAATCATAAATGTTTTTTGCCAGCCAAATTCGATATACAACATTGAGATAACAATGGGTGCTAAAATATTTCCAATAGAACCTCCAGCACCAAATAAACCTTGTGCTAAAGCACGTTCTTTAACAGGAAACCATTCTGCATTGGATTTTACAGTTCCAGGCCAAGGTCCAGCTTCTCCTAAACCCAACAAAACCCTAAAGAAACTTAGCGATGCAACGCCTCTTGCAAGTGAAGTAAGCATATCTGCAGTTCCCCAAATCAATGCACTCATTACAAAGCCTTTTCTCGTTCCAATTTTATCATAAATTTTCCCAGAAACTAACTGACTAATGCCATAAGCTACCATAAAAAACATATAGATATACGAATATAATTTTTTGAGTTTATCATCAATGACACTTTGTTTATCATTCAAATCAACCAAACCTAATTCATAAGCAATACCACCTTTTTTTATGTATTGAATTTGATTATCAGGTAGAATAACAATGTCTCTTTTTAATACAGATTTTATGATTCCATCTGTGCTAGATAAAATGTATGTACTATCATTAGTAAGTATTGCATAATTGGTATTGGGTTTAGCTTGACTAACATTCATCACAACATCATACTTAACCTTGGTGTTGGCAACCCACATATAATTGAGTGTACCTCTATCAAGATAGTTGATGATAGTTATTAAAACTACCAACCCCAAAACCCACCAACGCAAGCCTTTTAATTTCATACTAATCAGTTAATTCAATGTTTGCAATATTTTTATTTAGCCCTTTCATTACATTATTTTTATAAACAATATTACCTACAGCATTTCCTTTACTACTTTTTAAAACCACATTTATTCCATAACCATCAACATTTATTTCGCTAATGTTATTTTTAAACTTGTTGTTGTTGCCCCAGCCATCAACAGCACAATGAACCTGATAGCCATCTTTTAATACAGAACCTGTAGGATTAAAGCCAGTATTGTTTTCTATTAAATAACCATTACCTTTTACATCCATCCAACTATCGCCACTATTTGCTCCAGTAATACCTTTTGAATTAAAATGATTACCCCTAATAACTCCACCAGTAGAACCTTCTTTAACATCAATACATTCTGCTGTAATATTGGGTCCAATGGTATTATTTATTACTTTGTTAGAATCACATTTATCTTCTAATCCATTGGTATATTTTGACCAATTACTAACTGCGGTTCCTATGTAAACACCTTCCCCATAATCTGCAGTTTTAAGACCTGTATTAGTTACAATTGAATTTTGCAAAACATTATGAGAAGAAAATTTTCTAAAGTGAATTCCTTCTTCGCCAATATTATTTACTGCAATATTATCTATAGTATTATAGTTTGCACCATCACACATCAAACCTTTTAACCCATTTGTAATGGTAATGTCTTTTATTATCCAATAGCTAGCTTGCAAATGCAATACATAGCCTTTAGCTATTGTATTGCCATCAAGAATAACATTTTTAGAACCGCTCAAAGTAATAGGTTTATCTGATGTACCATTTGCTGATGAAGGAATAATAAAATTGCCATTATAAATACCATCTTTCAATACAATATGGTCTCCAGCTTTTGCATTGTTTAATGCTGCTTGTAAATCAATCGAATTATAAACATCTATGGTTTTAGATGCAACTTTATGCTGTGCTTTACAACTACAACACACAACTAGAATCAATATGATAGAAAATAATTTCATTAAATTTTATTTCGCAATGATTAATGGATAATCACAAACTAATTGATTGTTTTTTGTTATTTGAATATGATACATTCCATTTAAAAATGCACTTGTATTTACATTCGTTGTATCGCTCATTACTACCATTTTTTTCACTAGCTTACCTATTGCATCTGTAATCATTAAATAAGTATTTTCATTTTTATTATTGGTAGTTATAGTAACATAGTTCTTTGCAGGATTGGGATACACAGTTAATTCAACATTACCTTTTTTAAATAATGAAATAATATTTGAGTACGAAAATGTGCCATCATTATCAATCATCTTTAAGCGATAATATTGTCTTTCGTTTAGATTACTAAACTCAAATGAGTAACTGGATGTATTGATTGCCTTTAATACCCCTACATTAGAAAAATCAACTCCATTATTACTGAATTCAATCTCATATTGTTTTAGATTTACTTCATTTTCTACCATCCAATTCAATACTGTTTTTTTGTTAATTATTGCTGCATTGAAACTAGTTAGTTTTACGGGCAACATACCTTCTTGAATAGAAATATCTGACAACCGAATTGAATCATCTCTTAAAAAACTTTGAGAATTTAAGCTACGATAAATACCCCATTTGGGTCTAATAAAACTATTTGATTGACGTATTGTTTGAATGTTTGAAGAAGAGTATGATAACAAACTTAAACCATCGCTTACACGTTTAACATTAATTGAATAAGTGCCATTTGCACCTACATTAACTACTTCAGTTGCTTCTACCCAAGTACCCAAAAAAGATGATAGGTTTACAGATGTTAAAACATTGGCTGATGTGTTGCTGTCTAAATAATAAAGCAACTGCATAGCATTTGTTGTTCCATATCTTGGTGTCAATGTAAATAAAGGATCTCCATCATCACCTCCCACAGCCTTTATTTGATGTATGTGTGTAAAATTTGGAGATGGCTGAAAACCACTAGGTAATTTGAATTTCCATTTATAAGTAGTCGTTTCACCAATTGTTCCTTTAAGATTTGCAGGAGACGATTCGTAGGTTTTGATTTCTACCCTTTGTCTATCGAAACTAATACATCTATCATTATCAGCAGTTGAGGTTGTAATAGGAAAACTTGTTGGAACATGAATGTAAAATTCAAATACAAATTTATTTAGCGTAGCATCAAAAACTTCAGCAATGTGTCTTCCAAAAGATGGATGACTATTGCATTGATCTGGTGACTCAACAGCTGTATAACCTGGTGCCAAAACACTATTGATTAATTCATAAGTACTGCCTGGCCCGTTTGCATTTAATGTTATTTGCTCAAATGATTTTAGGGGAGCAAACATCAAAACAAATGTTGTTAAGAGTAAGTGTAATATTTTTTTAATTGTTACCATTAATTTGATGCTACAATAAAAGGAATTGTTTTTATGATTTGATTATTTTCTATTAACTGAGCTGTGTACAAACCACTTGCAAGATTACTTGTTGAAAAGTTTATAATTGACTCTGTTAATAAAATTTTATTAATTATTCTTCCATTAAAATCGTTTAAAACTAAATAAGTATTTGGTGTAATTTTACTTACATTGATACTTACAAAAGCTTTAGCAGGATTAGGGTACAAGCTAACTTCAGTTTTTTCATTTAACTTCACTAGAATTATATTTGAGTATGAAAAACTACCATCCTTATCAATCAACTTTAGTCTATAATATTGTTTTAAATTGTTAGTGTTATTTATATTAAAACTGTAGTTGTTTTTGTTGCTTGCATTTATGTTTCCTATGTTTTCAAAATTGATTCCATTAATACTTTTTTCGATTGAATAACCAGTAAAATTGATTTCATTTTCTACTTTCCAGTTTAATTGAATTTCATTTTTTATTTGAGTTGCAGTAAAACTAATTAAATGTACAGGCGTAACTATTATTGGTTTACCAGCACCAACTTGTGTAGAATCTAATGGGCTTGCAACAACACTTCCAGTTGCATTTAATTCTGTACAACCTACATCATATATAGTACTTCTAGTTTTTCCACTAGCATCTAGTCCTGTAAGCATTGTTACATAATTATTTGTATTTGTGGCAGCATCTTGAACCAAAGAAGGTGGTGCTAATATGCCATTAGTTCTAGTGTTAAAATTTAAGTTTACAGCTTCTGAAAAACCAGCAAAAGATGACAATCCTAGTCCATTTGGCGATTTATGAATATTGCCTTCTGAGATATAAGTTAATTGGGTATTTGTTGGAGGATTATAAGCTGTTTGTCCAGTTGTCATTTTTATTAAATTATTAGCTACTGTAATTCCAAGAGGCTGATAAATATTAGCTCCGTTATCAGTAAAACCTAAAACAATTCCTGCACCACCAGAACAATTAACAATTGTGTTAAACGCAACAATGACACTATCTGTAGGGAAATAACCAGCTGCTTTTGCTGGGTCTGTTGTATCATTTGTGGCTGATAGACCATTATATAAAATGATTGGGCAACGCAAAGAAGTAAGTTTGTTTTTATTACCTAATATTCCCTCTAGATAATTATTATAAATCTTATGACCCTTATCAATAACTCGAATTCCGTAAGAATTTGTTCGTGTAGAATTGTCAACAATAAAGAAGTTTCCATAAACGCTACAATATCTACCGTGCCTTAATGTTAGCCCTCCATCACAATTTTTGAAACTGTTATAGCGATAGGTATTAAAACCAGATTTATTTGAAATAATTTCAGGCTCTGTTTGTGAGCAATTTTCAAATAAATTATACTCAATGGTATTAAACCCTTTTGTACGAGAAGTTGTACTTACGCCGATTCTCATAGATTCACCACCATTGCCACCCATAAAACTACGCTTGTTAAAATAATTGGAATCTATTTTATGATATGTTGGTGTTGATAATTGAGGATATGTATTATTATCATACCAAACAACAACTGTTGCACCTGCATTGAATTTATCAATAAATGTACAATGATCTACTCTATTATTTGAGCCATAAAGTGATACCCATTTATTGTCTATTGAAGATGATAATCCTGCAGCTGCACCAGTAGAATCGCTACTGTAATTTTCGATAGTAATATTGTTGAGTCTGCAATAATGAGCACTTGTACCACCTGAACTTCTAAATTGTATTACATCATCTAGGCCTGTATTTCCATTAGCAAATTTAAACCCAGTAACCATTATTCTTTTTCCACCAAATTGAAAAAAAGTATTCCCTGTAAAAACAACGCCATTGCGGGTTTCAGCTTTTAAAACAATCCATTTTGAAGTTGTTGTTCCTTTGGTATTATTAAATCCAAACTGTCCCCAATTGTAAGTTCCATTTACAACAACTACAGTATCTCCTGGTAAAGCAGCTGTCATTTTTGTCTGTAAATCTGTTTTTGTTGAAACTGTGTAGTTTGTGGCAAAAACAAAATTCATTGTTGAAATAAGAACTAGTCCAAAACAAAATATATTTTTAATTGTCATTGTAATTTTCTATTTTGAAACTATAAACGTTATATGTTTAACCAATTCTAGGTTCTCTAAAATTTGCATTGAGTAATAACCATTTGCTAAATTTTCTAATGATACTTTTGTTAGAAAATTATTGACTTTAGTTTGTTGCTTTATATTTCCATAAATATCCCTAATTATTAATACAAAATTTTCTGAAAAATCATTTACTTTAAGTTCAATAAAATTCTTTGCAGGATTTGGATAAATTACTAACTGCTTATTCACTGCTAGTTGGTTATTGATCCCTTTACTAGAACAACTAACTACATTAGCATTAATGGTTCGGTTGTTCTTGCAACCATTCACATTTGTTATTTCATATGTTACACTTACTGCTCCATTGATATTGCCAGTATTTACTGACACATTGGTTGCATTGGTTCCTGTTGGAGTGATTGTCCAAGCACCTGTTTTACTCCACACGCCATTGGCTGGATTACCTACCAATGTAAATATTCTATTTGCACACAAACTTATAACCCCACCTACACTTGTGGTTTGTGGATTTGTAATTCCTGATGCATAACTAAAACTTGGTGTTGCTGGTGATGCATTAACTATTACGTTTAAAGCAGAATAAGCACTACAACCTGCGGCATTGGTAATAGTATATTTTACAGTTGTTGCTCCATAACTAGTAGCTGTTGCAAAACCACTTGCAGCATTTATATTTAATCTGCCTGTTGTGCTAAATACACCTCCTGTTGATGTGGTAGCAAACGTGGTAGTACCTCCCACACAAATATTTGAAACACCGGTAACTGCATTTGGTGTGGCTTGTTGTGCAACAGTTACTGCTACTGTTGTACTTGTTGTGCAAGTTGTACCAATAGTTTGTAATGTATAAATAATATTTGCTGTGCCATTTGAAACTGCTGTAATATTTGAGGTTGAAGTAGTGCTACCTCCATTGGCAACAGCTGCTACAGAAGGATTCGAGCTACTCCAAATACCATTTGCTACAGATGGATATAATGATTCAATTGTACCTAAGCTACAAACCGCAAATGCTGATGTATTGTTACCGAAGCGTGAAATAATAGTTGGTGCTGCTGGGCTTTGCTGTACAGTCATTGTAATAGCATTACTTGTTGATGTAGCTGTAGTTTGGCAAGGATTATTTCCTGTTAATACACAAGTAATAATATCACCATTTGATAACGTATTAGCAGGAAAATTAATACTTGAACCCGTTGCTACATTGTTGCTATTTTTCTTCCATTGATATATTGGTGCTGTACCTTCATTTACTCCATTTGCTGTAAATGTTACAATATCGTTACTACATACTGTTGTTGATGATGTAGATATACTTACACTTGGAGTTAATGACGTTACTGTTAGGTTTAATGTAGCAATACTATCACATCCTTGTGAGTTGGTTGTTGTAAATGTATATGTTCCTGCTGATGCTCTACTGCCATTCCAATTATATGGTAATTGGCTTGGACAAATGCTTACATTGGTTGTACTGGTTGTATTTGTTTTAAGTGTAAGATTTAATGTTGCTGAACTATCACATCCTTGTGAGTTAGTTGTTGTAAATGTATATGTTCCTGCTAAAGCTCTACTGCCATTCCAACTATATGGTAATGCACTTGGGCAAATGCTGACATTAGTTGTACTTGTTGTATTAGTTTTTACAGTAAGATTTAATGTTGCTGTTGAATCACAACCTTGTGAGTTAGTTGTTGTGAATGTATATGTTCCTGCTAAAGCTCTACTGCCATTCCAACTATATGGCAATGCACTTGGGCAAATGCTGACATTGGTTGTTGATGTTGTATTTGTTTTTACTGTCAGATTCAATGTTGCTGTAGAATCACATCCTTGTGAGTTAGTTGTTGTGAATGTGTATGTTCCAGCTAGAGTTCTGCTGCCATTCCAACTATATGGTAATGCACTTGTACAAATGCTGACATTTGTGGTAGATGTGCTTATTGTTTTAATAACTAAGTTTAATGTTGCTGTTGAATCACAACCTTGACTATTGGTTGTTGTGAATGTGTATGTTCCTGCTGTGGTCCTATTTATTCCATTCCATAAAAATGGCATTTGTGAAGGACATCTTGAAACTGCTGTTGTACTGTTTGTATTTGTTTTTACAGTAAGATTTAATGTTGCGACACTATCACAACCTTGTGAGTTGGTTGTTGTAAATGTGTATGTTCCAGCTACAGTTCTATTCCCATTCCAACTATAAGGTAATGCACTTGGACAAATGCTTACATTGGTTGTTGATGTAGTATTTGTTTTTACTGTTAAGTTTAATGTTGCTGTTGAATCACAACCTTGTGAGTTGCTTGTTGTAAATGTGTAAGTTCCTGCTGCTGCTCTGCTGCCATTCCAACTGTATGGTAATGCACTTGGACAAATGCTGACATTGGTTGTACTGGTTGTATTTGTTTTTACTGTTAGATTTAATGTTGCTGTAGAATCACAGCCTTGTGAGTTAGTTGTTGTAAATGTGTAGGTTCCTCCAACAGTTCTACTGCCATTCCAACTATATGGTAATTGACTTGGACAAATGCTTACATTGGTTGTACTGGTTGTATTTGTTTTTACAGTAAGATTTAATGTTGCTGTGCTATCACAACCTTGTGAGTTGGTTGTTGTGAATGTGTATGTTCCTGCTACCGTTCTACTGCCAT
>JAPLER010000128.1:8668-16363 GCA_026391115.1 Bacteroidota bacterium
GAGTTGGTTGTTGTGAATGTGTATGTTCCTGCTGTGGTCCTATTTATTCCATTCCATAAAAATGGCATTTGTGAAGGACATCTAGAAACTGCTGTTGTACTGGTAGTATTTGTTTTTACAGTCAAATTCAATGTTGCTGTTGAATCACAACCTTGACTATTGGTTGTTGTAAATGTGTGTGTTCCAGCTACAGTTCTACTGCCATTCCAACTATATGGTAATGCACTTGGACAAATGCTGACATTAGTGGTACTCGTTGTATTTGTTTTTACAGTAAGATTTAATGTTGCTGTTGAATCACAACCTTGTGAGTTAGTTGTTGTAAATGTATATGTCCCTGCTATAGCTCTACTGCCATTCCAACTATATGGTAATGCACTTGGGCAAATGCTTACATTGGTTGTACTTGTTGTATTTGTTTTTACAGTAAGATTTAATGTTGCTGTTGAATCACAACCTTGACTATTAGTTGTTGTAAATGTATATGTTCCTGCTACAGCTCTGCTGCCATTCCAATTATAAGGCAACTGGCTTGGGCAGATGCTTACATTGGTTGTTGATGTTGTATTTGTTTTTACAGTTAAGTTTAATGTTGCTGTTGAATCACATCCTTGACTATTGGTTGTTGTGAATGTATATGTTCCTGCTGTGGTTCTATTTATTCCATTCCATAAAAATGGCATTTGTGAAGGACATCTTGAAACTGCAGTTGTACTGGTTGTATTTGTTTTTACAGTCAAATTCAATGTTGCTGTAGAATCACAGCCTTGACTATTGGTTGTTGTGAATGTATAAGTTCCAGCTACAGTTCTACTGCCATTCCAACTATATGGTAATGCACTTGGACAAATGCTTACATTAGTTGTACTGGTTGTATTTGTTTTTACTGTTAAGTTTAATGTTGCTGTGCTATCACATCCTTGTGAGTTAGTCGTTGTAAATGTATAAGTTCCTGCTAAAGTCCTACTTCCATTCCAACTATAAGGTAATTGGCTTGGGCAAATGCTTACATTGGTTGTTGATGTTGAATTTGTTGGACAATTACTATACAATTGTGTAACCTCAGCTTGTGTTAAAGCTCTACTATACAAGACAATATCATCAATCTTACCTATAAATTTTTCGTAACCAGACCCGCATGACCCAAAAAGCAATGGATTGCCTGTTACATTAATATTATTGATTGATGTAAAACTTGTTTGAGCAATTAACTTACCATCGGCATAAAGTAAATCTTTCATTAATGCGACATCTCTTATGAAAGTAAAATTATGCCAGTTATTGTCATTATAAGTTAGAGAACTTGCAACACTGTTACCAATTCTAGATGCAGAGCATTCTAGTCCTTGAACTTTACCAACGCTAACATCTATAGCTGGGCCAATTCTTATACCCCAGAGAGCACCTGTTAAGCAATTGTCATATCTAACAAAATTTCCACAAGAAGTTGTGTTAGTTTTTATCCAAACATTACAGCTAAAAGAGCTGGTACCAAAAGCTGCAATTTGAGGATTATTTATACTAATAGTATTGTTATTGAAGTCATAAGAATTATTTGAATTTCCTTTTCTATCTAATGTTAATGTTGCTCCATTTACAGTACCGTGATTACCGTTACCACTTTCATCATTTGCATTACAATTAAAAGGCCAATAAGCAATTAAACCATTAGTGGGTAGATAAGATGGAATTGAATTTGTAACTGAAAGATTTAGCGTAGCACCGCTATCACAACCTTTACTGTTAAGAAAATGTGCTGTTTGAGCACCACTGTTATAGAATGTTAAATTATTCCATATATATGGCAAACTTGTAGATGGAATTGTTAAACTTGATGATGATGTTGTTGTAAGATTAATAGTTAAAATTAATGTTGCTGTTGAATCACAACCTTGATGGTTTGTTGTTGTGAAAGTATAAGTTCCAGCTGCTGCCCTACTTCCATTCCAACTATAAGGCAATGCACTTGGACAAATGCTTGTATTGGTTGTTGATGTTAATGGTGAACAAAAAACAAATCCAGTAATTGTACTTACAAATCCATTTGCAGTAACACTAACATTACCATTAGTGCCACTTGAAACTACAGCAGTTATTGTTGAATCATTTTGAACCGTATAACTTGAAGCATTTGTTCCACCAAAATTTACATTTGAAACATTTACAAAATTTGTCCCTTTTATGGTAACAGTTGTTCCGTTGTAAGCAATAGATGGCGTAAATGATTTGATTATTGCTATTAAAGGCATACCAGCACCAACCTGTGTAGAATCTAATGGTGTTGCTATTACTGATCCTGTTGAATTTATTTCATCACAACCAACATCATAAATAGATGATCTTGTTAAACCGTTTACATCTAACCCATTCAACATAGATGAATAAGAACTTGTATTAATAGCCGCATCTTGTACCAAACTTGGTGGCATTAAAATACCATTTACTCTTGACCCAAAAGTAAGTGTTGCACTAGTGAAACCAGTTGATGAACTTAAACCAACGCCACTTGGTGCATTATAAATATTACCTGAAGCTGCATATGTTAAAGTAGTATTTGTAGGAGGATTATAAGCCGCCTGACCACTAGTCATTTTAATTAAATTATTAGCGATAGTTATTCCTAAAGGTTGAAATGTATTACTACCATTATCAGTAAACCCTAATGAAATACCAGCACCACCTTCGCAATTTACAATTGTATTAAAAGCTATGATACAACTATCTCCAGGCATATAGCCACTTACTAAACTTGGATTTGTAGTATCGTTGACAGAGTTTGTGCCATTGTATAAAATAATAGGACAACGCATTGACGTTAAACTATTTTTATTACTATTAACACTTTCAATATAATTATTAAAAACCTTATGTCCTTTATCAATAATTCTTATTCCATAATCATCTATTACTGTTGATTTATTTACAATAAAAAAGTTTCCATAAACACTGCAATACCTGCCACGCCTTAAAGTTAATCCACCTGCACAGTTTTTGAAAGTATTATATCTGTATGTATTGAATCCTGATTTATTTGAAATGATTTCTGGCTCTTCTTGAGTCATATTTTCAAACAAGTTGTACTCAACAACATTGTAACCATAAGTAGATGAAGTAAGCCCTACTCCTACTCTTATTGATTCTCCACCATTACCAGATATAAAACTTCTTTTATTAAAATAATTTGAATCAATTAAATGATAAGTTGATGTAGATTGCTGAGGATAATTTGAGTTATCATACCAAACAACAACTGTAGCTCCTCCATTATATTTATCAATGAATGTGCAGTGGTCTATTCTGTTTCTGATACCATACAATGACACCCATTTATTATCACTTGCTGTAGATAAACCAGCTGCAGCACCTGTAGAATCGCTACTGTAATTAACAATCGTAATATTATTTAATCTACAATACTGAGCATAATTACTTACACTCGTTGAACTTCTAAATTGAATAACATCATTAAATCCAGCATTGCCATTGGCAAATTTAAAACCTGTTATCATAATTCGTTTACCACCAAACTGCATATATGTAGAACCCGTAAAGACAACCCCATTAAGGGCTTGAGCTTTAATAACAATCCAATTAGATGTTGTCGTTCCATTTGAATTACTTAAAACTAATTGTCCCCAATCATAAGTTCCATTTGAAACAATCACAGTATCACCAGGTAAAGCTGCTGTGTATTTTGCTTGCAAATCTGTTTTAGTAGAAACGTTATAGTTTGTAGCATTCACTGAATTTAACATTGCAATTAATGTTAGAAAAAGGGAACATATTTTTTTTGCTAAATTCATTGTAGATAAAGAAACTTTTATTTTGAAATAACAAATGGCAATGAATTAATTAATTCACTATTTTCTAATATTTGAATAAAATACATACCACTCGCCAAACCATTTGTTGATATAGTTGTTATGTTATTAACAAGTTGAATTTGTTGAATCATTTCTCCAATATTATTGACAATTATTAATTTTGAATTAGGCATTATTTTATTTAACCTAATTGAGATAAAATCCTTTGTAGGATTGGGATACAAGGAAATTGTAGGCTTATCACTTTTCTTTATTGAAACAATATTTGAATAAGAATAAGTCCCATCTTTATCTATCAACTTTAATCTAAAATATCGATCTTGTTTTACTACATTATTATATTCATATTGATAGATTTATTGATTATTGGCATAAGCAGTTTCAACTTTTTTATATTTATTCCCATCTTCACTTACTTCAACTTCATACTTTAAAAAATTAATCTCATTTTCTACAAACCAGTTTAGTTTATATGTATTTGCTGTTTGTGCAACAGTAAAACTTACTAAATGAACTGGTACAATAACAATAGGTGTTCCTGCACCAACTTGTGTTGAATCTAATGGTGTAGCAATTGTGGATCCTGTTCCATTTAACTCCATACATCCGACATCATAAATTGAAGATCGTGTTTTACCATTAACATCAATGCCATTTAATAAATTCAGATAAGAATTTGTGTTAATTGCAGCATCTTGCACCGAAGATGGGGGTGTTAATATTCCATTTATTCTTGCACCGAAATTTATAGACGCAGATGAAAAACCAGTAGATGAGGTTAAACCAAGTGAACTTGGAGCATTGTATTTATTACCCTCTGCAAAATATGTAAGTTGTGTGTTAGTTGAAGGATTATAGGCTGCTTTTCCTGTTGTCATTTTAATTACATTATTGACAATTTTCAAACCTAGTGGTTGAAATAAATTGCTTCCATTATCAGTAAATCCTAAATAAATACCTGCAGCTTTACCTGTTGTCATTTTAATTACATTATTGACAATTTTTAAACCCAATGGTTGGTATAAATTGCTTCCATTATCTGTAAATCCCAAATAAATACCTGCACCACCTTCGCAGTTTGCAATGGTATTAAAAGCAACAATTGAACTATCACTTGGCATATAAGAATTAACGTGATTTACATCTGTTGTATCATCCACAGAATAAAATCCATTATACAATGTAATGGGGCCTCTAAAAATTGATAAGCTATTTTTACTTCCTGAAACACCCTCAATATAGTTATTATAAACTTTATGACCTTTATCAATAATTCTAATACCATAACAATCTGTTACAGCCGGATTGTTTACAATAAAAAAATTACTATAAACACTACAATATCTACCACGACGTAAAGTAAATCCACCTTCACAATTTTTAAAAGTATTATATCGGTAAGTATTAAATCCAGATTTATTTGATATTATCTCAGGCTCGGTTTGAGTCATATTTTCAAACAAATTGTACTCAATAATATTATAAGCATAGGTAGAAGAAGTGTTTCCAACTCCAACTCTAATTGACTCTCCTCCATTACCACTAACAAAGCTTCTTTTATTAAAATAATTTGAATCAATTAAATGATACGTTGATGTAGATTGTTGAGGATAATTATTATTATCATACCAAACAACTAATGTAGCTCCACCATTTGTTTTATCAATGAATGTACAATGATCAACTCTATTTCGAACTCCATAAATTGATACCCATTTGTTATCACTTATAGTTGCACCTGAAGCGTAGCCTGTTGTATCACTACTGTAATTTTCAATAGTAACATTATTCAATCTACAATAGCTTGAATTTGCACTATTACTAGTTGAACTTCTAAATTGAATTACATCATTAAAACCAGCATTACCATTCGCGAATTTGAATCCAGTTATCATTATTCTTATGCCACCAAATTGCAAATAAGTAGAACCTGTAAAAACAACTCCATTTCTTGTTGCAGCTTTTACTACTATCCATTTAGATGTTGGTGTAGCTTTAGAATTAGTCAAAACTAATTGGCCCCAATCGTAAGTTCCATTGGTTACAATAATAGTATCACCAGGCAAGGCAGCAGTATATTTTGATTGCAAGTTAGTTTTAGTTGATACTGTGTAATTTGTTGCAAAAACATTCATCGACAAAAGCATCAAAGCCAATGTTGAACAAATGAATAATGAAGATTTATTATTTAATATTTTCATTCGTAAAATAATTTTACAAAAACATTTTTGTTTGATGATTTAATAGCCTCTGCTTTTGTTTTATATGAATTGTCTTTAAACTTAATAGCAGCTTGTAATAGTAAACTATAGAAAGCACTAGGCTTGTACTCTTTTATTTGTTGATATTCCCACTTCTTTTCTCCAAGAACATAAGGCAATAAATAGTCAATGGCTTGTTTCAAACTTCTTCCATCTGCAGATTGATAACTCCATAAATCAACGTTTCTTTTTTCAGCCATTGTTGCAATGGCAAACCAAGCTTCAAGACTAAAAGTAGAATAACCTAAAGCCAATGTTCTTTCTAACTCTAAAGGTTGTTTTCCATCAACTTCAATTTGAGCTTTAATTCTATCATTTGTATGGCTCAACAACACCATTTTTACTGGTAAGTAACCAATTCAAATATTGATTAAACCATTTTGTGATTCCTTCTTCATCTTGTTTTGTCCAACTTTTAGATAAACGCAACAAACCAATTCCATCAATAACTTTAGGTAATTCGTGAGCATCAATAACACCAATTCCTCTACCAGTATCTACACCAGAAATAATTTGTGCATGATTTAAATTGGGCAACATCATTGTTGAAGTATCTAAAAACCACATTCTAATTAGTTGAGTGGCTTTTACTGCATATTTTTCATTTTCACTAAAATAATAAGCCCAAGATAACTCGTGAATGGCAGCCATTAATTCATCAAAGTTTTGATCATCTGGAATTACTTTTCTTTCAGGATTTCTTTCACCATCTTTTCTTATATATGGCTTACCATCTGGCTTTGATGGATCTGGCCAGAAATAAGGAGCAAGGCTCATATATTCATGCATATTGCCACAAGGAGGTGGATTTTTTTTATCCATCACAGAGCCAAAATGTTTATCAATTAACTTATCTGCGTTTTTAGTTAACTGCAAAACATTTTTCTTAATTGCATCGTTTGAAAATGCATCTTTTTTTATCTTCAATACCTTGTTTGCATCAACCAAAAAAAGCTTTGGCACTTGTGCATTAACTACATTGATAACAAAAAATGAAACTAATAAAATTATATATGTAAACTTAAACTTCATTAGTTATTGATGATTTTCAAGTCGGTTAAAAATTTGATAATTGATTTGTTCAATTCAGTATTTTGTTCTTTGCTAAACTTTCCATGAAGACCACCAGGTATTGTTACAAATTCACTTTTTGCACCTACTTCATCAAACTTGCTTTTTAATGCAACAGATTGTTGGTAAGGTACTGTAGGATCGGCATCTCCATGAACAATAAATGTTGGTGGACTTGTTTTTTTAACATAATAGATTGGCGATACAGATTTTGCAAATACTGAATCTTTAGCTTTTTCACCCAACCAATTTGTAGCAGATTTGCTGGTAATATTTTTACCATAAGCCCAATCCCAAACATCTGTTATGCCATACTTATCAATAATGGCAGCAATGGTGTAATTCTTTACATTTTTATATTGTCCATCAAATACATTTTGGTTTTGCAACAAGCCTCCCATTAATGCCAAATGCCCACCAGCACTGCCACCCATTACAACAATTTTATTAGGATCAATATTGTATTCTTTAGCATGTTGCACAATGTACAATATTGCAGCTCTAACATCTTCAACTGCTGCTGGAGCTTTAGCTTGCGA
>JAPLER010000119.1 GCA_026391115.1 Bacteroidota bacterium
TCCACTGTTTGCTGCAATAGCAGTATCATAACGTGCAGTTGTTTTGAACAACACAAAACGATGTACAAACTGACCACCTCCAGAATGACCAAAAATTTTATACGTATTTCTTGTACTACCAGTAGCAGCTTTTATAGAGTCGAATAAAGGTTCAACATATGAAAATGTCCATTGATCTTGTGGTATCAGTGTTAATGGTGTTGGGTTGTTGCCATCTGTATAAACATTACCAATGGAGTAACCTGAAGCACCAGGAAAATTTTGAACTGTAAACTCTGGAGCAAAAACCATAAAATGGTATTGATTGGCATAAGCTATACACCAATTTCGGTAATCCTCAGCATTTCTTTCATCACCATGAAAAATCAATAAAATGGGCATAGTCGTTTTATCGCCTTGGGGAATATGGTAAAATACTTTTATTGGTTTTTGGGGTAATCCTGCATAGGTGAAATTAAAAAAATTAGTACCTTGAATAATTGCTTCAACTGGTGTAGTAGATGTTTTTTTTGAACATGCAGCAAAAGCAATTATTAGAAATGCCAGAAAAAGTAATTTTTTATTTGAGACAAATGTTTTAAAAGAAATTGTGACTTTTTGCAAATTGCAAACAACGAAAAAAGCTTGGCGTTGCTGGTGAATTCGAGTTCCGTCAGCCCATAACGAAGTTGATGATTGCAATATTGATTTTGATTTATTCATAAGCCAAATGTATAACGTCCTTTAGGTTTGCATTTCAAAAATATCATTAAAGAACTATTACTATAATATTTTCTTTTTAGATGTTAGTGAAAGAAACAAAATATAGACTATGATGAAAGCGGAAATCAACAACGAAAAAAATTGCCTCTTTTTTAAGGATTACAATAGTCGCAATATGTTGGGTCTTCTGTTGTTTTATTATGTGGATACATTTCTTCTTTGATGAATTGGCAATGTTGGCAAACATAAATATAGCTAAGTATTGAATTTGTAGGTGAACTACGTAAGCTACATTTAAGACCCTTTTTAGCATCTGTTATTCCAAAACCTGGCATTTGACATTGAGGGCAAGTCGACTTAATTTTTTGTACTAATTTTTGGGTCGCTTTTTCAATCACATTCATTCTTGTTGGGTTAAACATTGCTCTCATATCTGTTTCTACATAAACAGAATTATATTTAGAGTATAGCTGCTCAAATGATTTTTTTAAATTTTCAATATCCGTTATCCCTTTATGAATGTCTGTGTTTTCGTCTTTTGATTTGCGAAGAATTAATCCGTGAGTAGGAAACCTTACTTGGTCGGCAAACTCAAAAAGTTCCTTTTGGTTTTGAACTTCTTTACCATTAAAATTAGTTGAAGTACTTAATTCTCTAACTATAACTTCTATATTGTTTTTTGTGTCAATAAAAATCAAGAATTCATCATCGGCATTTACAAAAAACATTGATGGATGTGGGCCAAATGAACCCTCACTGGCAATTCCTAAATCACAATTATTTATTTTCATTGCTCGCAAGCACTTTTCTCTTGCGGTTGCAATAGGGTCTAGTTCTCTTTCTATTTCACCTGTAAAAGTCCCTAATATGTCTGTATCATAAGTTTCATCTACAAAACAAATAACTCCTAACTCTCTTTCAAGAATTGGTGCAATCACGCTCTCTTTTTGGTGCTTTGTAGCTATAAGCAATTTTCTACTTCGAAACATTTACATTTAATATATTATTGTTTATTCTTAGCTGTTATCATTATTCCTGTTTGCATTTGATTAAATCCGACTTAGTAACTGTTTTATTTAACAACATTAAAGGGCTATTTTATTGACAGAATTTGGGAAAATAATTTGTGGTTCAAATGTTTTCGCAACTTCAAAATCCATATTAGCGAAAGAGATAATAACAGCTAAATCTCCTTTGCTAAAATGCAAAGCTGCTGGACCATTTAAACATATAATTCCACTACCTCGTTCTCCTTTAATAACATAGGTTATTATCCTTGCTCCATTTTGGTAGTTCAATACATGAACCTGTTCATTCTCTATTAAATTAGCAGCGTCCATTAAATCTTCGTCTATTGTTATAGAACCTATGTAATCTATATTGGCTTCGGTTACTATTGCTCTATGAATTTTTGATTTTAAAATTTGTATTTCCATTTTCTAATTATTTTTTCTTAATGCTTATCCTTTTTTTTTAGTAAAATTGACCATTGTTGTAAAAAAAAATTTTCCATTTACAAATGTATGGGTCACTTTTGTTTGAAAAGTTGTTCCTTCTATTGATGACCAACTAAAATTGGATAAAATATTTCTTTTAAGCTACGTCTCATTATATAGCTACTTAAAGAACTAAAGTCTAGCTTCAAGGGTTTTACTATGCAAACACAATGCTTCTGCAATGGTATCTAATTTGGTGCTGCTGTCTTCTACAATAGCTAGTGTTATCATAATGTATCGAATTTTATATCACCAACTTAATTAGCCATCAGCAATAGGCTTATCTATGTGTATTTATTTTATTTAGTCATTACGATTATTCAGATATCTAGTAATGTCTCTATCCCCACGCCAAGGTTTATGTCTCACAAATTCGTTTTATTTACTGTTTCGTGAGACACAAACTCAAGCTGAGACAAAAGCCTATATTCTTTACAATTGCAGCAAATTCAAATCAATCATAACATTAAATTATTACTGCTACTTGCAAAAGCAACTTACTTTGTAACTCAAATAAAAATAAAAAATACAATGTCAATAACAAAAGGATATGCAGTGCAAGAGGCAACTTCGCCATTAGTACCATTTAATTTCGAAAGAAGAGAGGTTCGCCCACACGATGTACAAATAGAAATATTATACTGTGGGGTTTGTCATTCAGATATTCATCAAGTGCGTGGAGAGTGGGGCAACTCCATTTATCCAATGGTGCCAGGGCACGAAATTGTAGGACGTGTAACAGCAGTGGGCCATCACGTTAAAAACTTTACAGTAGGAGATTTAGCTGGGGTGGGTTGCTTGGTAGATTCTTGCCAAACTTGCCCAAGTTGCCAGCAAGGTTTAGAACAGTTTTGCGATACTGGAATGGTAGGCACTTATAACAGTTTAGACAAAGAAGGACAAATTACTTATGGTGGTTACTCCACACAAATTGTTGTAGATGAAAAATTCACATTAAAAGTATCTGATAAACTACCACTTGCAGGTGTTGCACCTTTATTATGTGCTGGCATTACCACCTATTCTCCACTACGATATGTGGGTGTAAAAAAAGGCGACAAAGTTGCAGTGTTGGGGCTGGGTGGTTTAGGCCACATGGCTGTTAAGTTTGCCGTTGCCTTTGGTGCAGAAGTTACCATGTTAAGCTCCTCTCCTAGCAAAAAAGAAGACGCTTTAAAATTAGGTGCTCATCATTTTGCATTAACAAGTGATGAAGCCACTATGAACAGTTTAGCCAGCTCGTTCGATTATATTTTAAACACGGTTTCTGCCCAACACGACTATAACACTTACTTAAATTTATTGCGTGTAAATGGTACTATGATAATTGTGGGTGTGCCACCTGCACCAACACCTGTACACGCCTTTCCATTAATTATGAAAAGAAGAAGCATTATAGGCTCTTTAATTGGTGGTATTGCCGAAACACAAGAAATGCTTGACTTTTGTGCCGAACATAATATTGTATCAGAAGTAGAAGTAATTAATATGGATTACATTAATGAAGCTTACGAAAGAATGTTAAAGAGTGATGTTCGCTATCGCTTTGTAATAGATTTAGCATCATTGAAATAAGTTGATTGATTTACTATTTATAACATATCCGTTGCAATTGCAACGGATATGTTGTTTAAAATGAGTATCTCACAAACCTGTAATAAATGTGGCGGTTAAGGGCAACAGTCACAAGAGGAAATGTATAATATAAACAATTACTAACGCAACGTCTCTGGCTAACACACCAACCTATGCAAAAGACATTGCAGCGAAAAAATTGAATGTGATTGTTAATGATATATTTTTTTCAAATTTTCTTTTACTACTTCATCGTTGGGATCAAGATCTAATGCCTTTTTATAATTAATGATTGCATTTGGGATATCATTTATTATTTCATAATACTTGCCCCAACTACTGTAAACAATTGATGAATTTGGATGCTGCTCTTGTGCTAAACTTAAAATAGTTTTAACAGCTTCAAGGTCGGCGTTATTAATGCCACTTAATTCGTAAGCCAAATAAGTAATTTGATACTCATTCATATTCATTGTTCTATAACCATCTTTGGCTTTTTCATATTCTTTTCTTTCTAAATATTCAAATGGAGCATATTCATTTGGAAGCATTTTTTTCCAAACATTTTCAGGTTTGTCATATTCAATTCATAAACCCTTTGGCAGTTACATAAGGCATCAAATTATTTTCAACTTTAGTTATGCTTTGGTTCTGTTGTGCAAATGATTTTAGCACAAACAATATTGTACATATCAGCAATGATTTTTTCATCTTTACTTATTATTAATTTCTATAAATAACTTGACCATTTCCAGATTGTTTTAAAATAATTGCCTTACATGTACCATAATTTACAATGTCTCCATTGCCTGATAATGATGCTTCAAAATTATCATTGGTTTTTATTAAGACATCTCCATTTCCATTTTTTATAGCACTTACTTTTTTAGCTTCAATTTGTTTTGCATTGGTATTACCATTGCCATTATTTGCAATCGCTAATTCATCCACAACTTTTCCTCTAATAGTTGTGTTGCCATTACCATTATTTTCAATACCAAAATACCTACCATTAAAGTTGTTTACAACAACATCTGCATTTGAGTTGTTATATAGTTTTGAAATTTCGGGCATTGTTATTTTGATTTTCAGATTTATTTTTTTTAATTCATCCCAACTCAACCCTTTTTTTAAGGTAATTGCCAAGCAATTCTCTTTTAAGATTTTTATTGTAATCAGTGAATCATTTTTGGGGAGGCCCTGCACATCTATCTTAAAATCTTTTCCTAATTCAATATCAACAGAACCATTGATGCTGTTAAGTTGTAACTTATCGAAGTTTTTAAAATTGTATTGTTGTGCTATTGAAAAAATAGTGATTAATAAAGCGATAACTGTTGTGTTTATTTTTTTCATTTTCGTATGTATTTTACTTCTTTCATTCTTTCTCCATTTAGAAATAATTCTCCGGTTCGGAGTTCTAAACTATAAGAGTCAACAAGCATTTTAGTGTTTGAAACCAACATACCTTTTGTTTTATAACTTTTGCCCAAATTAATTTTATAGTTTATTCCATCAATATATTTTAAACTCAGGATTGTGTTTGTTTCTGAGTTTACATAGTCACCATTTATTGATTTGAAATCATACCCATTTAATATTTGATTTACCTTGCTTAAACTATAAGGCGAATGATTTATATAGTAAACTGTTATTTGCATTTCGCCTTTTGAGTTCGTTGAAAACTCTTGCTTAAATGCCGGGTCAAACTTTTGGTGGAAAATGTTGTCAGCTTCTCGTTCTAATTCAACATCGTTTCTTCCCAATCTTTTTAAAAATACTTTGTTGTCTTTTTTTTCAAATGTGAATGCAAAATCACCTTCGGTCAAATAGGTTCCTAAAATTTCATCTTCACTAACATATTTACCTATACTTACTGGTTTTGTAACCAAATACGCTTCTACTGGTTTTAGTTCTAAAAATATATCTGCCATTTGCCTTGTTTGAGTATTGGGCGTTGATTTACCTGTATTAGTTAGTGTTACAATTGAAAGATTTTTTTGAGGAAATCTTATTACAGTTGCTTTCCAAGCACCTGTTGCTCCTTCGTGAAAAGTATATTCTAATTCTTTGTATTTACCAAATTCAAGTCCGTAGCCGTAATTATTAAATTTTGAACCTTCAATAATTTGTTGACTTTGAACTAGTATTTTTTTGCTGAAAGTAGAAGTGCCTTTGCCTTGAACTAGTTTTTCCCACTGTATTTGGTCTTCTAACGAAGAGAAAATGTTTCCATCACCACAAACATTCCAAATCCATTTGTAGGTAGTCCAAGTGTCAAAATTGAAGTAAGCTCTTGCTATCTGTCCACGTATTTTTGTAAAGTCACTCTCAAATGATGTATTTGGCATATTCAGTTGTATAAACATTTCGTTAGTGTATTCCACAAAAGTTTTATTTGAAACTTTTTCCACGAGTAATGCCAACAGAATATAGTTTGTGTTGCTATATAAATATTTAGTGCCTGGTTCAAAATTTAAATCAGACTGTTTCTCAATTAAGGCAAGTACATCGTTGTTGTCAAATGACTTTTCCCACCAAGTATAACCTTGTAGTGACCATAAATCGTAGCAATCTCTTATGCCGCTTGTATGGTTTAATAAACTTTGCACTGTAATGCTTTCTTTGATGTTTGGGAAAAGGTTTGGAAACCACTTTCTGATGTCGTCTGATAGTTTTAGGTTATATTTTTCAATCAAGGTGAGGACAGCCAATGCTGTAAATTGTTTGCCATTAGACGCTATGTTAAAACGAGTTGAATTTTTGATCAATGTGTTTTCTTTCAAATCTGCATAACCTGCATACTTTTCATAAATTACTTTACCATCTTGAATTATAGCTGTTGCGATACCAGGTGCATTTTTAGGCACGTCTTGTGAAGCAATGCTGTCAAGAAGTTCGATTTGTTTTGTTGATAATGAAATCTGCCCAAAAACTTTCGAGTAGAATAGAATTGTTAAAGTGAATAAAAATATTTTTCTCATTGTTTTAAATTTTTGTAACAGTTGTTTTAGCAACAATATTTTTTGCATTGGTTTTGCCATTACTGTTATTTTAGATTACTAAATAGCTGCCAACAAAACTTTTAATGTAAACATCAACGTATAAACTGTTGTATAGTTTAGGTATTTCAGGCATTTTTATTTAAGCCATCTATTTTGATACTAAAATCTTTGCCTAATTGAATATCAGCAGAACCATTGATATTACTGAGTTCTACATTATCAAATCCTTTTAAATCGTTGTAAACTTTTTGTGCTTTTGCATTTAAGCAAGTAAATAATGTGGTGATGATTAGTAATTTTTTCATTGATAATTTTTAATTGAATTGTTAAGGTTTGTCAAAGGTTAGATTCAAAAATGTTGTGTCACTTTTATCACTAAATGTAATCCTTCTATTGGGTTGGTCTTTTAACTCCCACTCATCATCAACTACAAATTTTATTTCTGCAAATTTGTAGCCTGATTCTATTTTAAAAGTTACAGTATATAACGAATCCTTTATTACTTCATTCATTGGCAAATCTGAATTCCAATTCAAAGGATTTCCTTGATTTTCCTCACCTCTAACACCTACTTTTTTTATATCTTTTTTGTTGTTAATGGTAAGCTCTAGTTTTATTGTATGAACATAAGATTTTTGCACACAACCTGTTGCTGCTATTGCAATAATTATTGCTATTAATATTTTATTTTTCATTGTTAAATTTTTTAAAAATTAAATAA
>JAPLER010000121.1 GCA_026391115.1 Bacteroidota bacterium
CTTTTCTTGCCATCCATTCTGCTCCATTTTGTTTTAAAACATTGTCAATATTTAATCCTTCAACATTTACTAATTCGCTCCAGTCTTGTCCCCATCTGTTAGGCAACCAATGTGCAGGAATAAATTCTGGCACTTGTTCATTGTATTTTTTTGCCAGTTCATATTTTGCCCAAGTATGTAGTTCTCTATACAATGCCCAACTTTCTGCTACAAACTGTCTTGTAATTTTTACTATTTCATCTGCACTTAATCCATATTCTTTTGCCTGATAATCAAAAAAGTCTTTGTAGCCCAATGGAGTTACACTTGCATTACGCAACATTCTTAAACTATCTAGTCCAGTCTTTAAATTTTTCCCAACTTCTTTGCTAGCTTGCCACGCAGCTAATCTATCATTCAAATTATTACTGTTAACCAAAACACTATCAATATAACTTGTGTTAATGGCTTTGCCATTCATATTAAATTTATAGCTGTATAATTTAGAGGTTGTAGCATTCTCTGTAGAAATTCTTTTTGCAACAATAGCTGCTGCACTTTCTGGGTTATTGCCTGCATTAAATAGTATAGCCTTAAACTGTGTTACTTGTAAACTGGTTAATTGCTTTTCTATTTTCAAATACTTTTTTGCTGAATCTATATTATTGATGCTGCCTGTATATATTGCATAGGCTTTGCCTGCTTCATCTGCAATATGTTGTTGCATAGTATCGCCTTCAACAATATGTGTAAGCATATTCCATTGTGCTATGCTACTTGCAGTGTATAGTTTTTGATATTCAGCATTATAATTATCTAAGTATTGCTGTGCTTGATGTTGTATTACATTATGTTTTTGTGCAAATAATGATGCTGTGCAGAATAGCAATGCAGAAAGTGATATTTTTTTCATAAATAATTAAATGATTAAACTTTTTGTAAAGAAAGAAAAAATATTTGATAATCAAAAGTTTATACAGAAATGAAGAATACTCTAAATACTTTCTGTGTCTTTTTTATGCAGAATCTACTTAAACTTGCAAAAAAATTACTATATGAAAAAGATTACACTTTCACTTTTTTCTTTATGCTTTTTATTAAGCACACAAGCAACATTTGCACAAGCAAAAAAACAACCTGCTAAAAAAACTGCAACTACAACTGAAAAAAAAGTAGCCAAGAAAAAACTATCGCCCGAAGAAGAACAAAAAGCTTGGATGGAATATGCAACTCCAAGCGAAGTGCATAAAATGATGGCACAAAGTAATGGAGAATGGACTGGTACAGTAACGCAATGGATGACCCAAAATGCTGAACCTATGAAAAGCGAGTGTAATGCTTCAGTTAAAATGATAATGGATGGTAGATATCAAACCACTGAGATAAAATCAAATATGATGGGTATGCCATTTGAAGGTTTAGGAACATTGGCTTACGACAATGTAAAAAAAGTATTTATTAATACATGGATTGATAATATGGGTACTGGATTAACAGTAACGCAAGGTGTTTGGAATGAAAAAACACAAAGCATCACTTTTAAGGGTAAAATGGTTGATCCTTCTGTTGGAAGCGAAATTGACATTAGGGAGGTTTTTACAATTAAAGACGAAAAAACACAAATGATTGAAATGTTTTCTACATCTCCAGATGGTAAAGGTGAATTTAAAACAATGGAAATGATTCTAACAAAAGGATAGTAATTGTTACATTAAAAAAAAGAGCTATTAGGAAACCAATAGCTCTTTTTTAATATAATTTATTACCAACCCCCACTTGCACCACCACCACCACTACTTCCTCCTCCAAATCCTCCAAAACCACCACCACCGCTGCTTCCACCACCACTCCAACTACTTCCACCACCACCACTAAATAATAGTGGCCACAACATATCGCTATTACGTCTTCTATAATTCCCACCATTACCTTTGTTATTCATTATAGAAACAATAATAATGAAAATGAGAATGATAACAATTTTAATAATATTACCAATTGATTTGCTTGACAAACCAGAGCCAGTATGCTTTGGAATTTTGTATTCACCAGTAGCAGCTTTTGCCAAATCATCTACAGCAGCGTTAATACCACCCAAATAATTGCTTTGTTTAAAAGCAGGGGTAATATCCTTCTTAATAATGCTGTTTGCTACTACATCGGGTATAGCTCCTTCTAATCCATAACCAACTTCTATCCTTACTTTTCTATCATTAATAGCAATTAAAAGTAAAACACCATTATTATTTTTCTTATCGCCTATTCCCCAAGCTCTAAATGTTTCATTAGCAACATCTTCAATAGCTTCTCCATTTAATGTGGCTACAGTTACAACACTTATTTGATTGCTTGTGGTTTTATCTAGCTCAACTAATTTTCGCTCCAATTCATCTGCATCGTGTTGTGCTAAAACATTGGCATAATCTACTACAAGTCTTGGTGAGCTTGGTTTGGGTAACACTTTTTGTGCAGCCAAATTAAAACAACTAAAACTGAGTAATAATATATAAAGAGACTTTTTGATAATGTAGTACTATGTTTAAATTGATATGGAAGAAATGAATTTAATATAACCAAAATTATTTGCCAAAAACAATATCGTCGGGCAATTCGTTAATATCATTTTTTTCGTATGGAAAGTGATATTGTAAAGCTTCACCTATCTTAACAACAACAGAGGCAATGCCATCAACATAATCTTCTTTATTAAAGTGTTCCAACATTGTATTTACCTGATGTAGCCAAAAGTCTTTTCCTGTTTTTTCGTAAATACCATTATCTGCATATACAGCCAATTGCCTGTGTTTTAAAGCTACATAAACCAGCACAGCATTACTACTTGCTGTTTTAAACATATCTAATTTATCAAACAATTCTTTGGCTCTATCAATTGCATTGACATAATTGCATTTACTTTCTATAAATACCCTCACTTCTCCACTAGTTTGTTTTTCTGCTTGTTTAATAGCAGCAGTTATAATTTGCTTCTCGTGAGGAGCAAAAAAATCTTCAGCCTTTTTCTTAAACAGTGAAAACATTTTTTTGTTGAATGGAAAGATGGTGAAAAAAATTGCCACAAATACAGTTGTTAATTTATTCTTGTATTTGTGGCATAAGAACTATTTCCCAAAGTCTATTTTGGTGTCCTTAGCACCTTCGTCTGCTTTAAAGTTTGGTTTTTGAGTGTAACCCAACATACCTGCAATTAAGTTATTAGGAAATCTTACAACTTTCCCATTATAATTAGTAACAACTGCATTCCAGTCTCTTATTGCGATAGCTACTCTGTTTTCTGTTCCTTCTACCTGTGCTTGCAAATTACCAAATAATTCTGTTGCTTTTAAAGTTGGATAAGCTTCAACATTAATGTTCATAATAGCTCTACCAATATCAGAGTATTGTCTATTTGCTTGAGCCAATTGTTCTGGATTATTTTGATCGGGTTTTACATCTGCAATTCTAGAACGCATTTGCACAATTTTAATTAGGGTAGTATCTTCATTTCTTGCAGCTCCTTTTACAGTTGCAATAAGGTTTTCATACAACTTGGCTTTACGTTGGTATTGAGTTTCAACTTCACCCCATTTACCATTAAGTTCCACTTGAGTTCCTGCTAATCCATTGCGTACTACAATTGCCCATAATACAATTACACCTAGTACTACTAAAATAATAATGTTTGAACGTTTCATAATTTGTTTTAAATTTTATAAATATGAGAGTATGTGTTTAATGAGTGCGAAATATTACAAAGCAAGTACCATTATTTTTTTATGGCATTATGGCAGAGGACATTTTAAGCCATTTCGTTAATTGCTAAGTTCAAAAAATTTGGAAGCACGTGGCTATATGTGTACAATATTTTTTCTTTGTCTTGTAATTGTTCAATCATACTTTGCCATTTAGCTTCTCCGTGATTTTCAATTACAGTTTTCTTTTTATCTTCTCTTTGCAAATACATTCCCATACCATCAGCATCTGCTTCAGGATGAAATTGTGTACCAATAAAATGTTCATTGAATCTTACAGCCATTACAGCTCTTTCAAGTGGAATATGAGGTCTATCTTTTTCAATGGCTAAAATACTACCACCCATTGCTGCAATTAAACTAAAATTTGGCTCTATTACTTGATAGTCTCTGCTATCAACAACATAAAATGGATTGTTAAGACCTTCGAAAACTTGCTCTGAATGTGCATTTCCAACAAAATGAATAGGAAAAACTCCAAAAGAAGTTGATTTACGTTTACACACATTTGCAACTTTATAATAACGACAAGCTAGCTGGAAACTATGACAAATAAAAAAGACTTTCTTCTTGTTTTGATGTAAAATATTATTATTGTAAGACTCTATGTTCTCTAACCAATTGAAATAATGTTTTTCCCAAACAGCATTTTCTTCAACTGGCATTGGACTGCCAGGTCCACCACTAGAAATATATAAATCAAAACTTAAATCTGGTATTTCAAAACGTTGTCTTACATTAAATTCAACAGTCTCTACAGTTATTTCATTAACTGCACTCCATTTTTTTATTATGTCTCTTATACAACGCATACCTTGGTTTTCTACCCCTTGGTATAAATCTAAAATTGCTATTCGTATTTGATTGGTGGAAAAATTCATTGAAGATTCTTAAGGATGATTAATAAACAACACTCTCAAAAAATTACTTACTTCTTCTCTCTTTCCTCCTGTCTCTATATTTTAGAATAGGAACTTTACTTTCTGTTCCATTAAAAATCCTATTGATATTTTTTTGATGTGTAAGTACAACTGCAAGTGCTACAACTATTGAGAAAGCTCTGTAAAATTGTTCTTCTTGATGAAATACGAAAAGTATAAAAATCATAAAAGATACACCTGCAATAATTGAACTTAAAGATACAAAACGAGTTAAGTACAACACCATTAAAAATACACCAAGGCAACAAGCTGCAACGGCTGGTTGTATAGCTATTGCCATTCCCAATAAAGTTGCAACACCTTTGCCTCCTTTAAAATTTGCCCAAATAGGAAATACATGACCAATTACTGCTGCTAAACCTAAGCCTAACATAAAATTGGTTTTGTGTAAATTATTAGTAGCATAATGTGGAATAATAACTACCAAAGCAACGGCACTAACTCCTTTCAAAATATCAACTACCATAACTATAGTTCCCCATTTTTTTCCTAGCACTCTAAATGTATTGGTTGCACCGGCATTCCCACTACCATAATCTCTAATATCAATATCAAAAAAATGCTTGCTAATCCAAACTGCTGTTGGAATAGACCCAATTAAATAAGCTAGTATAATTAATAAAAATTCTTCCATTTAATCTGAAATTCTTATCTGTATGAAAGGCAAATATAATTGTTGAGGTTTAAAAAAGTAACTAAAAATTAATATGTGGATAATGTAACAAAACAATTTAATAATGCAACTAGCTATAAAATGCTAATTTTTAGTTAATTTACTAGGTTATATAAAGCCTCATTTTGAAGCAAAAAATTATTTATAGAGATGAATTCTGCCTCATTTTTTAAGTCATCAACTAATTTATAAATTCGATGTAACAAAACATCTTTGCTGTATCTTTTAGCATACATAGGTATTCTATATTTAGATATATCAACAAACTCCCAAGGGTGAAAATACAAACTTAAATAACCATACTTTTTTAAACATTGTTTACACCAAAATAAGTATAAAGAATAAGGAACATTTTTAAAGGCAAGCCAAAATAAAGGAATACGAAAATAAGGCGTAACAGCAGTTGGCACTCTTGTTAATCCATTTTCATTATAAATAGTTTTGAGTAAATTTAAACTATTGTATCGGCCAGGTAAGTATGTTGGATTTATAGAAGAATCATAAGCATAACCAGCATTTAAGACATCTTGTACAGCAACTTTTTTTAAACGTGGCATTCTTAAACCAGTAACTTTTTTTCCTATAATTTTTTCTAATTCTATTCTAGATAAAAGTAAATCTTTTGTATCAAACTTGGAATGATAGAATGTGTGAGAAGCAATTTCGTGTTGATGAGCAAGTGATTTAATATCGGTGGCAAAATATTGTGCAAAGTTTGCTGTAGTAAACAAAGTACATTGCATAAAATGCTTTTCTAATAATGGTTTAATGGCATTCAATCCGTTAATACCTACTTGCATTTGTTCATCAATAGAAATTATTTGATTATACTCTAGTGGCATATCAAATTCTTCTACATCAAACGTTAAAAAAACAAAAGGTTTATTACTCATTAATCATTACTTGTTCTTAATAAACTTATATCTACTTTAAGAAATTGTTTCCTAATTATTTGAACTGTTATAATACACCACATTACAAAACATGGTAATGCTTTCAAAGAATATGGTCTTACTATATGCTCACGAACGTATGGTGTAAAAATATCGCTGTAAGAAAAACTTGTC
>JAPLER010000291.1 GCA_026391115.1 Bacteroidota bacterium
CTTGAATTATTACTTCAAAATTTACATCAACAACATTATTTGTTGCATTTGAAGTTGATTGTGCAATACGTGTTACTTTAGTATTATCATCTTCTAAACGTCTAACTCTTGTTTCTGGCTTTTGAGAATATACTGCTGGTGTAAACCAAATATCAAACAAAAATAAACCACCAGTTTTTAAGTTTTGATTGGTGATATTGAAACAATTTATTAAGGAAGTATTATCAGTCAAATAACTAATTACGTGAAATAAAGAAATAGCAGCATCGTACTCTTTATCTAGTCTTGGATAACTTGAAATATCTGCAACAATAGCGTTGAAACCCTTTATATTCTTTGCTTTGGCAACATTTGCCATTTCTTCACTACGTTCAATACCTGTAAGCTCAATTTTATTTTGGCAAATAAAATTGGCGTGAGAACCACTGCCACAACCTAACTCGATTATTGTTTTAATATTGGGGTTAAATTCTTTTAAGGCAGCTACAACATAATTGCTTTCTGCTTTGTAATCTTTGTTTTTATACAACAAATCGTAATAATTGCTATATGCTTTAAAGTTTGACATTTATTAGTTAAAAATTAATAGTTAAAAAATCATAAGTTTTAGTTATTAACTATAACTTCATTGTCTTCAATTGGATTAAATCTTACTTTATCCATTTCGCCACAATATGGTCCTTGTTTTATTTCAATCATTTCGCTGGCTTCAAGCATTTTAAAACCGTGTCCACCATCTGCTAATAAAATAACGTCGCCCTGTGTAAGTACTGTACTTTCTAAGTAGTTTTGTTCATTATCGTAAAAATCAACTCTTACTTTCCCACTTTTTATATACAAAACTTCTTGCGTTAATTTAACTTCTCTTGGCACTAAGTTATGGCGATGAGGAGCAATAACATAACCTTCAGGTCTGTTCATATAACCCAATTGCTGAGATGAGTTATCATCTGTAAAAAATTCAATACCTTCTTTTTTAAAAGAAGACTTTATTACAACTGCAAGTTGAATATTATTGTGTATTATTTTATGTATCATATTTTATTTTTTAATCGTTTAGCCAATTTGATTTTAAAACTAATTGACGCCAACTGTTGTCAAATGCTAAACGCCAATCATATTTTATTCGAGCCTTCCAGTAATAACTTTTTGCTAATCTCATTCGCCAACTTTCAAGTTTTCTGTATTTGAATTTAATACTTAGCAAATAATTAAGCCAGCTTTGATATAGTTTTGATGGAATACCAGTAAGTAATTTTATTGTAGAGAACTTATATTTTCTATAATCAGTATAGCTATCACAATTTCCTTGATTTAACAATCTTTTATTTAGATATTCCTGAGTCATTCGTGCAGGAGGAATAATATGATAGATGATGGATTTATTGGTTAACCCAAATTTATAGCCAAGCTCTTCAATCTTAATGTTTAAGCCTGTTTCACCATCTCCAATCCATTCGCCTTTTGTATTTTCTGGATTAAATCCACCGCTGTTGAAAAATGCTTCTCTACGCATCATTTGATGACAACTATATACGCCACAGTCTGTATCTGTAATCAACATTTCTTCATCAGAATAGTTAAGACTTAACCAACCATTGCTACACATTTTAACGAGCCAGTCAGGAGGTTCAATTTCCCAAATTGGATATACAACACCTGTAGCACTGCCAACTTTTGGCTCCATCTCAAAAATTTTAAGTAAAGCTTTAAAAATTTGAGAATCAGCAATCATATCATCGTCTGTGTAGTACAAAAATTCTCCTTTTGTAAGTTTTGCAGCTGAATTTCTTGCATAGTGTACACCTTGTCTTGCTTCAAAATGATAATGAAGATTGTAGGTTTTATTATCTTCAATAAATTGTTTTACTAATTGTGCAGTATTATCAGTTGAATTGTTATCACTGATAATAATTTCAAAATTATTTTTATCAAAATCAACATCAATAAAACTTTGCAACGTTTTTAAAATTGTTGTATTACGATTATATGTTGGTATAACAATAGAAATTAACATTCTAACGTAGTATTTTTTTTAACTTAATTTTTAATCTTGTTTTAAAAGGCAGTTTGGGTTTATCAGTTAAATTTAAATTACAATTCTTAAAAGTTCCACTAATATAATTGTCAGCTTTATAATATTTATATTCTATACCATAGGTATTCATAAAATATCCCAACACTAAAATATCTTTGGATGGCATAACTATTGTTTTGTTAAGCAACAAACCTGCTATATCTTCTTTCTTATTAGGGTTTATTGGTCCTTCAAAATTATAGTATAGTGATTTGCCCAATTGAATAGTGTATTTGCCTGCATATACAGCTTCATAGCCAATGGTTGAACCAACACTCATTACTACATCACACTCATCAATTAACGCATAAGAACTAATTGCAGATTGAGGATGAATAATATGTGTAGTATTGCTTTCTAATGCCTGAATTTGTTTCACATAATCTTCGCCAAGTCTTTGAGCATTGGGATGCACACGCACATAAAGTTTCCAGCCTTTAAAACTATCTTGCTCAACAATTTGTTTTACATATTGTATAGCATCAAGCTGTGTTTCAAAATATGGGTTTTTCCAGCTATCATCAATGCTTGCAAACTCATCATCGCTTGAAGTAAAGAATACAATATTAGTGCTTAGCTTGTCCCAACCTTGTGGCAAAAGACCTTCTTTTTGCAAATCAGTCATACTATGCCAGGAGCCTAAAATTCCTTTTCTTCTATTGGCAAAAAACTGATGTGCTATCTCTTCTTTTTCTAACACATTTTTGTTTTCATTCCACAACTGTAGAGCATTCTCTTTAAACTTTTCAATATTATGAATTGTATGATTTTTGAAAAGGGAATACCTATTAATACTACTTCCTCTTTCAGAAACATAGCAATCAACATTGCATTTTTGTGCAGCTCTAAAAATGGCTTTTGTGTAAGTTAATCTGCCATTAAAAACATAAATTTTTTGATA
>JAPLER010000232.1:0-11260 GCA_026391115.1 Bacteroidota bacterium
AAGTTAATGTACCACGTTGTGCTACACTTACACCAAGTGTAAATGGAACAGCATTATTGATAATACCTGCTCTCATATTTAATACACCTGTACCAGAAACAGTACCAGTTTGAGCAGCCAATGCTGTTCCCAAAGAACTGATAGTAATACCTGATGCATTTGTATTATTAAATACAACACCAGAGAAGTTTGAGTTTGAAATTACAGTTGCTGATGTAAACGTAGCCCCAGTTCCAGTACCACCAGTTACAGCACTTGCAGTTGTAGCAGGTGCAACTGTATAATTACCCATATTAAGTATTACAGCACTCGTAATAGCCCCTGAGCCATTAACAGCAGATACATAAATAGTTAATGGAGTAATAGCTGTACCACCAGGGAAGGTGAGAATATCGCCAACTGTGTAACCAGAACCACCAACAGATAAACCAGCATTAGGAATAGTGTTTCTATAAACACCACTACCACTAATTGTTTGTGCATTTGCAACAACACCAGCTGTTCCATTAATAAATGTTTGGAAATTGAAAATATTGCCAGAAGCAAAAGTTCCATTATTTGTTACATTACCTGCAACATAAGTTTGGAATGCATTTCTAAACTCAGCGTTAGCATTAATCGTAAGATTTCCATTCATACCAATATTAGCCTGTGCAGTAGCAAACCTATTGCCAATAGCATTTCCACCATTAACAGTAAAGTTCATTAATGTTAATCTACCACCACCAGTTGACAAGTTCAACAAGAAACCTGCTGTACCTGTTGACGCAGTGTTTGTAGAAGTTGGTGTACCAAATACTAAAGTATGATTACCTGTTGTAATATTATTAAATACAGTACCTCTGTAAGCAAATGCAGCTCCAGCTGTTCTATGTGGATCAACAATTGTAATAGTACCACCAGTTAAATTTATAGCACCTGTAGCAAAGGCTCCCCCAGTTGCAGTAGTTCCAAATGCAAATTCGTCAGTACCGGTTGGCACACTACCTAAAGCAGTACCATCATTACCATCTACATTTAAGTTACCACCACTCATTGTAAAGTTTGCACCAGTATTAAATAATACATATCCATTGTGGTTAATAGTTGCACCTGAGATGTTTAATGTACCTGTACTTGCAATATTAAACGCTTTGTTACCACCATTTGTAGGACCTACATTTAATATATCTGCATTTGCTACTAAAGAACCATTTGCACCAATACCTAATGAACTACAGAAATATGGAGCAGGTTGTGTACCACCACTTAAAGTAACTGTAAATCCTGAGATATTAACAGTATCGCTAGCTGTAGGTACAGTACCACTGCTCCATGTAGTACCATCTCCCCAGAAGCCACTTTTAATAGCAACAATAGCAGGACTATTTACTTGGAATGTGCTAAGATTTGTAGAGTCATTAGCTGTGTTACCATCACCAGTAATTATTGCATAACCTTTAATACTCCATAAACCAAGTGTTGTGAAAACAGCACTTGATGTAACAGTATCATTCATTGTTGCATTAATTGCTAAAGTACCTGTATTAAATATTTTTGAATAATTAAATGGAGTTGAATTAGGGTCTAAGCCTTTACCACCAACAGTAACTGGGGTTGCAGCAAAATCTAATATAGAGCCTCCAACATTTTTAATTGTAATAACTACTTTACCAGCAGATGTTGCACCAATAGAACCACTTGGGGTTACAACAACAGTTGCAGACACATCAATTGGTAATAAAGAACTTATTGAAATATTATCAATACCAATATCACTTGACGGAGCACCATCACTATAACCTTTAAATCTTAACACAGTTGTTGCTGATGTTGAAGCAAAATCAAGTTTTTTATTTGCCCAAGCAGTTCTAACACCAACAGAGTCAACTCTAGTGAATGTGGTACCTCCATCGGTTGATACTAAGATAGAAAGTGAATCAGCACCATCAATATTGTTATAGTCAAAAGATAAGCGTTTGAAAGTTGCACCACCGCTACAATTTAAATGTAAATCTAAATTACTACTTGCATTAGCAGCCATACCTGCTGTATGTAAACGAGCAGATTTTGTACCAGAAGAAGCTGTTGGCACATAAGAACCATTTGAAGGATTAGCCCAATTTGCAGAAGCACCATCATCATTTCTTCTCCAACTTGTATCTCCTGTAAATGGTGTTGTTCTCCAATTATTTGTAGGAATACTACGAGAACCACTAACACAACCATCTGCCCGAAAGGCAATGTAGCATAAGCAGGTGTATTTAAAGAAACCAATACAGGGGCAGAATAAGCAAAAGCATTACCATTTGCACAAGTAATTTTTCTTCTAAAATATCTGTTAGCAGTTGATAATGTAGTTGTGTAAGTTGTGCTAGTTGATAAACCAGTAACATTTGCCCAATTGCCACCAACTGTTGAATCTTGCCACTGATATGTAAATCCAAGTACACCTACAACAGCACTACTACCTGTAACTGAAACTGTAAATGTTAATCCTTTACAAATAGTCGTAGTTGTAGCGTTTGTTGTACCACCAATTGGAGTACCACTACATTGAACACCAGGTAATACTTTAATGATATAGTCTTCTGTTTCTCCACTACCAAAAGTTTCGCAAGCATCTGTAAACGCAGCTGCTCTAATTCTTATACGCATCATTGTAAAGCCAGTTAAAGCAGTTGTAGGAACTGATATTGTACCAGTACCTGTTGCAGTAGGAGTAATATTTAGTATTTCTGAACTTTCAAAAGTTCCACTTTGATCCCAATCAATCCAAACTGCAGCTTGAGTAGGTGCAGCACTATTTATAATAGATAGTGTATAGTTTTCTCCTTGAGTAAGGCGAGGAGCCAAAGCTGTATCATCAAAAATACTATAACCACCAGTAGGTACGCCTGGACTAGCATTATTATAAATAGGACTGCCACTATACAAAACTGTAACATCGTTAATTGATGGTGAAGTTGAAGAATGCAAAATGATACCAGTATTTGGTCCACAATAACATTGAAATTGTGATTTTACAATTACACAAACTGATGTAGAAAATACCTCTGTACCTGTTTGACATTTTATACCACGTCTAAAACAAGTATTCACTGTAATGCTAGGTACAGTATATCCAGGAGTATTTGTATTAGGAATAGAATCCCAAGTTGAACCACCATTGGTAGATTTATACCATTTATAATTCAAACCAATTACCCCAGCAGTTGAATTTTGTACACTTAAATTAAATGGTGTGTTTTTACAAATTGAATCAACACTACTTATAGCATTGCCAGGTGTTGGTGCTCCACTACAAGTTACCCCTGCTTTAATTGCAATAACATAATCTTCGGTTTCACCGCTACCACTTTGCGAACAAGCACTAGCTATATTAGCAGCTCTAATTCTAACACGCATCATTGTTATACCTACTACAGCAGTTGCAGGAACTGCAATATCTATAGTTGAAGTTGTTCCTGATACAGTTAAATTTTGTCTTTCACTTGCATCAAAACTACCACTATGGTCAAAGTCTATCCATACCGAAGCTTGAGTAGGGGCTGCACTTTGAGTAACATTCATAGTGTAGGTACTAGCTTGAGTTAAACGAGCCATACAAGTAGTATCATCATATACAGAATAAGCACGATTTATACCTGCTGTTGAATTATCAACATTAGTACCACAACTTGTAAACGTCCAATCGTAAGTTCCATCTGTAAATTGAATATCTTGAATCCAAGGAGAAGAAGCACTTTGAAGTGTAATTCCTGTATTTGGTCCACAATAACAATTTGAAACTGGTTTAGTATTTACTGTTATTGGGGTAGAATAAACACCACTAGCACCACAAGTTATTTTTCTTCTAAACCACATTTGGGTTGTTATTGTTGGAGCTATGTATGTTTTATTAGTGGCTCCTGAAACTATAGACCAAGGACCAGTTGCAGAAGTTGTTGAATATTCCCATTGATAAATTAGGTTTGTCACGCCTTCTGTACCATTTTCTACAGATAAAGTGAATGGATTATTAGGGCAAATTGAATCTACTGTACTTTTTGTAGTACCGCCTAATGGTGTACCACTACAAGGTGTACCAGGAATAATTTTAGCAATATAATCTTCAGTTTCACCATTTGCGTAAGATGTACAAGCATTATTATAATTAATTGCCCCACTTGCAGTTCTAAAACGAATCATTGTTAGACCTAAAGTTGCATTTGCTGGCACATCAATAATAGCATCAGCAGTTGTTAAACCTGCATCATATCTTATAATTGTATATTCAGATGAATCAAAAATATTGTTATGATTCCAATCAACCCACATTGCACCACCAGTAGGTGTTATGCTTGTACCTACAGATGCCGTGTAAGCCACACCTTGTTTAAGTTGTAGCAAAGAAGTATCACCTGTAAATGATGCATATCCTAAACTTGGAGCAGGATTGGTTGGTGTGTGTTGATTTGAATAGTTAACTGCACCACCTACAATTGCTACAGAATTTATTTCAAGAGTTGTTGTATTGGTATATAAGGTTGTGCCAATTAATGGGTTGCAATAACACTCATAAAATGGTTTAACTGTTAAGCATACTTTTTTGGTAAATACAGTTGCATTACCATTTGTACAAGTAGTTTTTCTTCTAAAACAAGTATTTACACTTATACCAGTAGTAATACTGTAAGAGAAATTAGTAGCTCCAGTAATATTATGCCACACACCAGCAGTTGCAGCACTAGAATCTTGCCATTGATATGTTAAACCTGTGCCTAAAAAACCATTTGTTACTGATAAATAAAACGCTTCGTTTACACAAACATTAGATTTGTTAGAAACAGCATCTCCAGCTAAAGGTGTTCCACTACAAGCAGTAGCAGCTACCCAAGAAAAAGTTGCATCAGGTCTTGTATCCAATGTACCAGTTTGAGTTGTTACAGTTGTTCCACAAGCATAACCCACGTTATCTGCACGATAAGTATGTGCAGCATTAAAACCTAATCCTGTTGTCCAAGGACTACTTGGATTTCCTGTCCAAGTTGTGTTTCCAGCAGCTGCACTGTTTGGGTCTCCATTACAAATTTCTATAATGATATTTGAAGTACCATCCCAAAAAAATGGAGCGTTAAAAATAAACTCATTTGTTCCAGTAACTGGGGTATAATCAACTGGCCCATAAACAGGATTTGTACCAGTTTCCCAACTTGAAGATGAAAGTGCAGCAACTGTAGAAGAACCAATAGAAATAGTATATTGCTCTACTGTTCCAGAGAAGTTGTTTAATGCACTTACATCAAATTTAATTGAATTGATTAAACCAGCTGTCATACCAGCTGCTTGTAATTCAGTTGCTAAATACAAATACTGAGAACGACTACCCTCAAAATAATCTTGTATAGGACAAGCATAAGAAGTGTTGGTATTACTACCTGTAGCCGTTCCAATTGTATAATCAGTTTGTGACTTAACTGAAAAAGCTAGAATTAATAGAACTAGAAAGGAAAAAATTTTCTTCATAGTGTACATTTTGTTTTTGTTTTATGGGGCAAATATAATGTTAAAACTATGTTAAATATATTTTTAGCAAAATAAAAATTCAAAAAAAACGTACTCAGTAATTTATCATGATTTTGTATAGCATTTTAACTCAAAAATAAGTTGACAAAAAAGTGTCGTGAAAATAGTTTATAAAAACTTGGTATCGTTTTCGCTTAAAAGAATGAAACAGGAGAACAAGATTTTATTTTTGTACCAAATTAATTAAATAACAATGCTAAAAATTTTAACTGCTATTATTTCATTCACAATATTCAATAACATCATTGCTCAACAAAAAAGTGCAGATGAGTATTTTAAAATCCTGCCTTTTGAAATGAAAAAGCCAGCATTGCCACATTTTAAAGAAAAAATTTATTTATTACAAGATTTTGGTGGCAAAGCAGATGGTTTAACTTTAAATACCGATGCATTTGCCAATGCTGTAAATGAGTGTACAAAAAATGGTGGCGGCAAAATCATTGTTTCAAAAGGCACTTGGATTACAGGACCAATTGAACTTAAAAGTAACGTGAATTTATTTTTAGAAAAAGATGCTGTAATTCAATTTACAAGCGATCATACAAAATACCCCATCATCAAAAGTGGCAACTCAAGCAATAGCTTTACAACAGCATCTCCAATTTATAGCTACGACGCTGAAAACATTGCTATTACTGGATTTGGCAAAATTGATGGTGCAGGAGAAAGTTGGAGACCTGTGAAAAAAAACAAAGTAAGTGATAGCTATTGGAAACAATTAAATCAATCAGGCATTTTAAGTAATGATGGTAAAATTTGGTGGCCAAGCAGAGAAGCTATGCTAGGTGAAGATTTTTTGAAAACTTTAAAAAAAGAAAAGCCAAACGCAATAGCAGAAGATTTTTTGCCTGCAAGAGATTTTTTAAGACCTTATATGGTATACTTAGTTAATTGCAAGAATATTTTAATTCAAGGTGTACGCATTCAGAATTCACCAAAATTCATTTTATATCCTAGTAGATGCACGAATCTTACAATTGATGGTGCTGATTTTTATAATGATTGGTGGGCTCAAAATGGAGATGGAATTGATATTAGTGCTTGTAAAAATGTTTTGATATATAATACCACTTTAAGTGTTGGCGATGATGGAATATGTATGAAAAGCAGTGGCAAAAACAAAGATGGTGAAGATGCTAATTTAGAAAATATAGTTATAGCAGAATGTACAGTTTACAAAGCTCATGGAGGTTTTGTTATTGGCAGTAATACAGATGGTGGTATGAAAAATATTTATGTAAGCAATTGTAAATTTATTGGTAGTGATATTGGCATAAGAGTTAAAAGCAATGCTGGGCGTGGTGGTAAAGTACAAAACATTTACTGCACCAATATTGAGATGAAAGATATAGTTAAAGAAGCCATTAGTTTTGATACTTATTACGAAGATGTAGTTGCTGGAAAGGAAAAAAGTGATATAGCCACAAAAGTTAAAGACAAAATTCCGGAGTTTACTAATTTTTATTTAAGTAATATAAATTGTGCTAATGCAGAGACTGCAGTTTATATAAATGGCTTAGCAGAAATGCCTGTTCATAACATTTATTTCAATAATGTAAACATTAATGCTAGTAAAGGTTTTATAGCAAATTATGCAAAAGATATAGATTGTACTAGCCTAAAAATAAATGCTAGCAAGCCTTTGTATAAATTTGATAATTGCAGTAATATGCAATGTAATAACTAATCAAGTAATAAAAAAGTGCATCAATTATTGATGCACTTTTTTACTACAACCATACTAACTAAGGCCTCTTCGTAAATTAGCAACCTCGGCTTGCAAATTATTTACCATACCTGCAAGTTGTCCAACATCCCATCGCTGTACACTACCTGCTTTTTGCAAAATATAAACAGCTTTCCACATTTCTAAAACATCATCAGCATTTACATTATAAGGCTCATAAGTTGGGTTATCGCTTACTAATGTAATCTTATTTTTTGCTTTATTATTTTTAACTACACGTTTATAAACAATACCATCTTGTTTAGATAAAACAACGTAAGTATTTGTAGTTTTAACTTCTTCAATATCGCCAACCTTCTCTCCTACTATTACACTACCACTTGGTGTTGGCATCATACTATCGCCAATAATTTCAAATGCACGATAATTTCCATTAGCAAGCATTGGCAATGTAAATGTATTTAGCTCATCTAAAAAATTTTCATCAGAATAGCCAGCTAAGTAACCTGCTGCTGCTTTTGCAGGAACAAATTGAATAACACCATTAGTTTCTGATGCCATTTTTAAACCACGCCTTTGCTCCAAATAACTTACCACTTTTGGTGCAGCTAAATCTTTTAAAATAAAATCATCAAGTGTGATTTTAAAAATTTTACAAATACGTTCCATTGCTTCAAGTTTAGGCTCTGCTCGCTCTTCTTCATAAGCACCAACTAAAGAACGTTTAATGTCTAGCTTATTTGCAAATTCTTCTTGTGTCCAGCCACGCAATTTGCGTAGATAACGAAAATTTTTTCCTGCAAAACTCATAACTAATAATTTTAGATACAAAAATACTAATAATTTTAGTTTTAACAAAATATTTTTTCACATATTTTTTTTGGCAAATAATTACAGTCATATTTACAAAAATTTCAAAGTGAGGTTTTACAAACTATTTTACATCTTTTTAGCAGTAGTGCTGTGTTCCATAATTACTACAAGTTGTGGCATATATTCTTTTACAGATGTATCTATTGATTATACAAAATATAAAACCATAAAAATTGGGTTCATAGAAAATAGAGCAAGATATGTTAACCCACAATTAAGCAATAAACTTACTGATAAAGTTCAGCAAAAATTTGCAAGCCAAACAAAACTTATCAGAACAAATAATGACGATGCTCATTTACAGTTGAGTGGTTATATTACTAATTATGATCCATCTCAAACTGTTGGTATCAGCAATCAACAAACTACTACAAATAGATTGGTTGTAACAGTACATCTTATTTTAAAAGATATAATAAAAAATAAAACACACGAGTTTGATGTAACAAGAAATTTTGATTTTAGTGCGTCATCTACCTTGCAAGAAGTAGAAGCCAAACTAATTGAAGAGAGCATTGTACCATCTATTACAGACGAAATTTTTAACCAATTATTTTCCCAAATTGATGAATAAAGCCCTATCAGATACAATTGAATTTGTAACAGGAAAACAAACTTTAAAACAAATCTCTCAAAAAGAGGTGCAAGATATCATTGCAGCTTATCCATATTTTGCCCCAGCACAACTAGTTTATGCTGCAAAACTAAGAGCAGACAACAGCTATCAAGTACAAACTCAAGTACAAAAAGCTGGTTTATATTTTAATAATGCAAGATGGTTACAGTATCAATTAATAGATGTTTCTGTAGATAGTTTTAAAACAATTGAAAATGAAGCAGCTCCAATAAATATTGTTGAGGAAGAAATAAAAATAGTTGAAAAAGATTCCATAATACAGCATAATGAAATTACTGTAAATAACGAAACTACAGTGGAAAATGTTATTGCAGAAAAGATTGATTTTATTGCTAGTTTGAATATTCCAACAGTTGAAGAAGTAAAAAATATAATGAGTGGTATAGATGAAACGAATGAACCAAAAGTTGTAATAGAAAAAATTGAAGCATACGAACATTCTACAACTTTAGAAGAACCTGTTACAGATAATGTTAATATTGACCAAAGTATAGAATTACCAGTAAACAATATTATACAAGAAAATCACAAAACGCCTATAAATACTAGCTTTGAACAATATACGCCAACTCCAGATGAATCAGAATTTACAAACAAAGTTGAAGAAAATGATATTCACTCGCAAATAGCAGCATTAAAAGCCAATTGGCATAAAAATCACCAACAAGATACATATCAAGAAGCGGTTTCTAATGAATCTAAAATAGAAAGTGTTGAAAATAAAATTGAAGATACAACTGCTGATAATAATACTATTGTAGAAAAAGTAATTGAAGCAAAAATTGAAATTCCTAGCTTAAGAGCCAATTGGGACAAACCCAAAGAAGATCTTGCAAATGCGTTGTTGCCATTTGAAACAGAACCTTATTACACGATAGATTATTTTGCATCACAAGGTATTAAGTTTGATTATACAAAAGAACCACACGATAAACTTACAACCAAAATGTTAAAGTTTACAGATTGGCTTAAGAAAATGAAAAACGTAACACCAGAAAATATTATTGTTGAAGAAGACCCTGAATTAGATAAAGCTATTGTAAACATTGCAACTGCAAGCAACCAAAGCAAAGAAATTGTAACAGAAACAATGGCTGAAATTTTTGCCAAACAAGGTAAAAAAGAAAAAGCAATACAACTATATATAAAATTAAGTTTTTTATTACCAGATAAAACCGCTTATTTCGCAGCCAAAATAAAAGAACTAAAAGGTATATAATGACAACTTTATTCGTAATTCTTATTGTATTAGCAGCTGTAGCTTTAGGCTTTATTGTATTAATCCAAAATCCAAAAGGTGGTGGACTTAATAGCAGTGTGGGTGGTGTTAGCAACCAATTAATGGGTGTTAAACAAACTACTGATGTTTTAGAAAAAGGCACTTGGATTTTTGCAAGTACAATTGCTATTCTAGCAATTACTTCTACTTTGTTCCTTGGTGGTAAAAATGCTTCTTCAAAAGAAGCCAATGATGTTATACAAAAAGTAAAACCAACTACTACAACACCTGCTGCTCCAACAAAATAAATTTTATTAAAAAAGATAAAAAAGCTAACCCAAAAGGTTAGCTTTTTTTTATGAAATAACACTACCCCCCAAAAAAAAAATGAGAATAAAAAAATACAGTGTATATTCTACATATTACTTATTTTTGTGTAAATAATTGCATTATGAAAAAAAGTCTACTAACACTATTACTGGTTTTTTGCATCAGTTCTTTTGTAAATTCTCAAACAACATTTTCTTGGCGGAATGACCAAAACCCAACAAGTGGTCAGTGGAATGTATCTAACTATTGGTGGAATGGTTCAGGAGCAGCTTTACCAGGCGGCAGTGAAATTTTATTTTTAGATGGTTCTGTTGGAACGACAATGACCAATGATTTGCCATCAACAAATAGATATAGAATTACTTTTGGTGCTAGTGGTAACTCACGAACTATTAATGGATCTACTAGCAACGCTTTTTATGATTTCAGTAATAATATTCCTGCGATTTTTAATGCTTCAGGTAATACGCAAACAATCAATTTTCCTTTGCAAATAGGAAACACAAGCACATCGACTTCACCTCAGTATGGTTTTGAATTGAATGCATCTTCAGGAAACCTAACACTGGGAACTAGTGCAACCATTTCTGCCCAAAACAATACTGGTACAAAAGTGCTTGTACTTAGAGCATCTAGTGGTGGCTCTGGTACAGTAACTCTTAATGGTGTTGTTTCTAATGGTTCAGGAACAATGAGTATTAGTAAAATTGAAACTAATACAGCTATTATGGGTGCTTTAAATACTTATACAGGAACAACAGCAATAACTGGTGGAACTTTAAGAGCTAATATTGCTCAAAGTGGCAGTGCAGGTGCATTTGGAAACAACTCCACAATTACTATTTCAAGTGGCTGCACATTAGACTTAAATGGTTTTAATACAACTGTTGCTTCTGTAAGTGAAACAGGCACAAGTAATGGAGGGGTTATAACTTTAGGTTCTGGAACCCTCACCATTTCAGGTGGT
>JAPLER010000232.1:11377-14852 GCA_026391115.1 Bacteroidota bacterium
TATAAAACAAGGTACTGGAATACTTTCTCTTTACGGAACGCAATCCTACTCAGGCTCTACAACGGTTTCTGGCGGCGAACTTTCTTCAGCAGTAGCAATGTCTTCAACTAGTTACACTATAAATGGAGGTACTTTTCGTATGGCAGCTTCTAATATTGTTCCAACATCTTCAAACTTTGATTTATCTTCTGGTACGCTCACATACGATAATAGTCAAACAATTAACAATTTAACTGTTTCTGGTGGTACTTTAAATGTGGCAGCTGGGCAAACGCTTACTGTAAATGGTACTTTAACAATTAATGGTGCTACAACAATAACACTTAATTCTACCGGTAAAATTGTTTATGGTGCTAGTGGTAAGCTAATTATTAATACTGCATTGACCACTACCAATGATATATGGCCAGTAACACTTTCTGAACAACCAAAAGATGTTACAATTGGGGCAAATGTTACTTTACACGCAGCAAGATCAGTTAGTAATGCATTAATTCTAACAACTGGTACATTTACTAATACTAACACTTTGACTATGTTAAATGGGTCAACAATTACTAGAACTAATGGTGCACTAAGTGACCCACCAAGTATTACAAGTGGTAATTATGCTGTTATTTACAATGGAAGTGCAAATATTACCTCTGGTACTTCTTCAACTCCTGAATTAAATCCTTCTGGTGGATCTAATGTTGGCAGTATAACTATTAACCTTTCTTCAAGTTCATTTACTGTAAACACTTCAACAGGAGCAGCAATTACGTCTGCAGGTGGGGTTACCATTAGCAGAGGAACGCTGGCATTAGGAAATACTTTAAGGTTAACAGGAGATTGGTCAATGGCAAATACTGGTGCTGGGTTTACACCAGGTACTCAAACTGTGAATTTTAATGGTTCTGGGTCACAAGCAATAACCGTAACTGGAACTGGTGGTGGCTCTACAACATTTTATATTCTACAGATGCAGAAAGGCGGTGGCACACTTTCTTTTGGAGCAAATACCACTGCGACAGTTACAAATTCTTTATTTCTTTCTTTTGGTACTTTTAATAATGGAAGTAGTTTGACAGTATCGGGTGGAGCAAGTGTTAGCAGACAAAATGGTACTTTGTCAGCTGCTCCTACTTACGGTTCAAATGTTAATGTTGCCTTTAATAGTGGTACAAATGCCAATTCTGGTTTTGAATTGCAGCCTAGTGCTGGTTCAATCAATAACTTATCAGTAGCTTCTGCTATTTATACTTTAGCAGGAAATGCAGTTATTAATGGTTCAGTTACTATAAACTCTGGAACTTTAGCAACAAGTACTTTTAATATTAATCTTAAAGGAGCTTGGACACGTGCCGCTGCAGCTTCTTTCACTAGCTCAGGAACAGTTACTTTTGATGGTACTAGTGCTCAAACAATTACTTTAACAGGCGGCGGAACAGAAACTTTTAATAATTTAACTATCAGTAACACTAATGTTAGTGGTGTTTCCCCTTCTACTTCAAATGCAACAAGCCTTGCAATTAATGGTATATTATCTGTTTCTTCTGGTAGTATTTTAGATATGGTAACAAATGCATTAACTGGAAGTAGTTTTACAACAAGTGGAACAGGAACTTTGCGTACTCAAAATACAGGCACAGCATTACCAAGTGGTAGAACTTGGTCTATGGCAGTTCAATACAATGCTAATGGTGCTCAAAATATTGCTGGAGGAACTTATAGTAATGGTTTAACTTGTTCTAATACTTCAATTGCTACAAAGACAATGGCAGCAGATGCTTCAGTTAGTGAAGCATTATCATTATCAACTTCTAAACTTGCTTTAAATGGTAACACTTTAACATTAAATGGCACAGTAAGTGGAATGAGTGCTAGCAATAGTTTAGTAGGTAGCAATACAAGTAAACTAACTGTAACTTCAACAAGTAGTGTCGGTTCGATATTTTTCGATCAAACTACAAGTTCAGATGTAGCAACCACCAATGGCACTAACGCTTTACAAAACTTCGTACAAAGTGGCAGTGGGGGTAGTGTTACATTGGGCAATAAATTAAATTTATTTAACAGACTAAGCGTAAGTGCAGGAACACTAAACACTGGAGATAATTTAGTATTACGCAGCATCAGTAGCAATACAGCTTATGTAGATCAGGTTGGAGGCACAATCAGCGGTCAGGTAACTGTTGAAAGATACTACCACAAACAATTTAGAGGTTGGAGAATGGCAACAGCACCAGTTACATTTAATGGCATTGCCAATGGCACAATTGATAATGTATTTAACAACTGGCAAAGCAATTTTGGATATAGTAATAATTATGGTACTCGTTTGACAGCCAATGTTACTCCAAGTGGAACAAATGGTATTGATGATCAAACAAACAGTTCTAATTTATTAACTTATAATAGCTCTGGTTCAGGCTCTTGGAATAAAGTTGTAAATACCAAAACAGAAACAATTAGTGGTAGCTCAAGTAGTGCTGCTAACAAAGGATTCTTCATTTTTATAAGAGGAGATAGAACGGTTATTCCTAATGGTTCTAATATCAATACTTTTGTAACAACAACTTTAGCTGCAAAAGGTTTATTACAAACTGGCACACAAACTTTTAATTTTAGTGGCACAAGTGGCAACAGCTGGTTAATTGGTAATCCTTATGCTTGCCCTGTTGATATGAGTGCTATTACTTATAACAACATAGGAAACTTTGTTTATTTTTGGGATCCAAACTTAACTGGTGCAACAACAAATTCTCCTGGTACTTATACATATTTTGACAGATCAAATTGGGGGTTAGGTCCTGTAAGTGGTTCTAGTTCTCGATATTTCCAAAGCGGTCAAGGATTTTTGGTAAAACCAACAAGTGGAACAGCAAGCATCACTTTTAGTGAAACCAATAAAACAACTTCAGCAAATAATAATACACAAACTACAGGAACTATTAATGCATCAACAGATATATTTAACATTAAATTATTTGCTGTGCAACCCAATGGAGATTTAACAAATGTAGATGGCTTAAGAGCAAAATTTGGTAATTATGCAGACGATGTTGATGACGATGATTGTATTAAAATAGCTGCAACAATTGAATCAATTAGCTTAACAAGAAGCAGCAAAAATTTAGCTATTGAAGCACGTCCCTTTATTACAACAATGGATACTTTATTTCTTGCAATGAATAATATGAGTTCAGGTTCCAACTACGAGTTCTTTGTAAATCCAGTAAACTTTGATGCGAGTGTAAGTGGTTGTAAATTGATTGATAATTTCTTAAATACAGAAACCCCAATCAGTTTAACCAGCAATACCAGCATACCGTTTAGCATAAGCAGTGTAAGTGGTAGCAACGCATCAAACAGGTTTAAGATAGTATTTACAGGAGCAGGAGCCTTGCCAAATAACAAATTACTAGTAAGTGCCCACAAACAAAACAATACAGTAGTAGTAGATTGGAAAACAAGTGCAGAAGTAGGTGTAAAA
>JAPLER010000041.1 GCA_026391115.1 Bacteroidota bacterium
GGTTATACAGTAATAACTTGTGCATATAAAGGCGTTACACCAAGTGTGATTGGTGATAAAGATGCTATAGTATCAACGTTGTATCCAAACCCTGCACATTCAACTATTAATCTAACTGTTAAAACACTAGTTGGTAGTGGAAGTATTGTTGTAACAGATTTATATGGTAAAACTGTAAAACAACAAGCTTTAAGTATGGGTACAAATACAATTAATATATCAAGCCTTGCTAAAGGAATGTACTTGGTAAGTGTAATTACAGAAACAGGTAAACAAACACAAAAAGTAGTGGTGGAATAATTTATTCTGCATTAGTAAATAGCTAGTGATATTAAAAAGAGGCTGTCTCATAAAAAGAGATAGCCTCTTTTTATGAGGATAGGTGATAGCGAAATTGATCATACACCCATTTTTTAGGGCCTATGTTATAAGTATATAACAATCTCTTTTTGATTTGAGATATTTAAATTTTAGGATGTGTAATTTTTTCAATCATTTAAGATATTATTTTTTTAAAAAATCTCTCCACCAGTAACCACTTTGTTTTATGGTTCTTAATTGGGTGATAAAATCTACATATACTAATCCAAATCTAGCTTTATACCCTTCGCTCCACTCAAAATTATCAAGCAAAGTCCAAGCAAAATATCCTTTTAATTTAGGTTCTTCTTTATGCAATTTATGTAAGGCAGTTAAGTGTGTATTAAAATAATTGATACGCTCAGTATCATTTACAACACCGTTAACTATTTTATCATTAAAGCAAGCTCCGTTCTCTGTAACAATAATATTTTTTACGTTATGATAAGCAGCAATTTTTCTAATAATATTATAAAAACTATCAGCATTTATTTCCCATCCCAATCCATTCTGTGGTACTTTTCTTTTGCTAGGTTTCACTTCCATAGCGTTAATAATTGGTATAATAGAACTATGCTTTACTGTGATAGGAAAATAATTTTGAACACCAATAAAATCAAAATCAAACTGCATTTTTTCAATATATCGCCAGGCTTTAGTTGTAAAGTTCAACTTATCCATTAAAGCAAAACCGTCATTTGGAAAGCCCAATCCCAATGTGGGTTCTATGAATAATCTGTTTATTAAAATATCCATTTTATTAGCAGCAGCAATATCTAGTTCACTATTTGTATATGGCTTTATTTCACTACAAGAAAAAGTAGTTCCAATATTGGCATTATCTACAATATCTCTAATAATTCGTCCTCCTTCTGCCTGTGCCATTGCTGTGTTAAATACAGCTGGAAAAAAATTATTTAATCCTTTTTTTCCAGGAGCGTGAATACCTAACATATAACCCAATGCTGTAAAACTCATTGGCTCGTTAATCACCATCCAGTTTTTTACTTTATTGCCATACTCTTTACAACATAATTTTACAAACTTACTAAACCACTTTACTATAAAATGACTTGTCCAGCCACCTTCTTTTTGTAAGGTATATGGTAAATCCCAATGAAATAAAGTAACATAGGGTGTTAAACCAAGTTGTAAACATTCATCAATAAGATTATGATAAAACTTAATGCCAGCCTGATTTACCTTGCCTGTACCATCTGGCAAAATCCTACTCCACGATATTGAAAAACGAAATACTTTAAAGCCTAATCCTTTTGCAATTAATAAATCATCTTTATATCTATAATAAAAATTACAAGCATGATTAAGGTTAGATTTATCTTTAATTTTTCCACTACGTTTCGCAAATACATCCCAAGTAGAGAGTCCACGTCCATCTACATTATAAGCACCTTCTATTTGTGGTGCAGATGTAGCAACACCCCAAATAAAGTCTTCGCTAAAATCTTTTGCAGAAATTATTTTGTTACTAGAAGTCAAGTTAAATAAATAGAAGTTTGTGCAATAATAATTATTTAACTTATTGCCGCAGTTTTTATAAAAATACCAATTTCGTTGGTAAGCACATTTAACGTAGGTACTTTTTTATGCAATGCAATTATTTGTGTTGATGGTTGTACAAAATCTTTTTCGTTATAATAGAATATATTCCAATTGCCATTTTCAAACTCAAGTGCAGTAAGATTTTCAATCCAATCACCACTGTTCAAATATGTAACTTTTCCATCCTTTGTTTCAACAACTTTTTGTTGTGGTTGATGAATGTGCCCACAAATTACAGTATCATATTCTTGCTCAATAGCAAGTTCGGCAGCAGTTTGTTCAAAGTTATTTATCCAGCTTACAGCTTTCTTTACACTGTTTTTTACTTTCTTACTCAAGCTCATTTTTTCTCGGCCAAACAACTTTAAAATAGTATTAATAAATCTGTTTAAAAGAATAAGTAAGTCATAGCCGTGTCCACCAAGTTTAGCTATCAATTTTGCACTGCCTTTTGTAGTGCTATCAAAAACATCACCATGAAAAATCCAAGTTTTTTTGCCATCAATATCCAGCACCAATTTATCTGTTAATTTAAAATTGCCAAGTTGTATATCACTATATCTTCTTAGCATTTCGTCATGGTTACCAGTAATGTAAACTACTTGTGTGCCTTGTGTTGCAAGGTTCATAACTTCTTTTATAACTTGCAAATGAGATACAGGAAAATAGCGTTTACTAAATTGCCAACCATCAATAAAGTCGCCATTTATAACCAATAATTTTGGAGAAATTGTTTTAAGGTAATTAAGCAATTCGTTGGCGTGACAACCAAAAGTGCCAAGATGTATATCGCTAATAACAACTACATCAATAATACGTTTTTGCATTTAATTGGGTTTTGCAAAAAGACATTTTTATTATGAACTTAAGGTTATTGCCCGATGAAGAAATTGTAATTCTGTATTAAGAAATTATTTACACTCTTCTATATTTTTTGATTAGCCATTTTGCAAGAACAAAAATGGCTATGCCAACAAATACAATCTGGGGCAATTGATTACTTTCTATATTCAATGAAAAAATATTTGTAAAATATTTGCCTGTTGCCCAACCCAAAACAATAAGACCGCCACTAAATAAACTTGCACTTAATAAAACTTGCCAACCATAAAACTTATACGAAAGTTGCGAAAGACCTGCAAATACAGAAACATAGCCACGTATAAATGGTGTAACGCGACTAAGAAAAATTGTTTGGCGATGAGAATGCAATGATTTAGTTTGTAACTTTTCGATTTTATGCAATGGGATTTTTATAAATGGAATTTTAAGTTTTAATATACTAGATCCTAAAAAATAAAATGTGGTATATAGTAACGTAGCTCCTATAAAATCTGCACTTATGGCAACCGCAATAGCTATAATTACAGAAAATATTTTTTGACTACACAAATAACCAAAGTAGTATAAAACAATTTCATTGGGAAAAGTAGGCACACCAATCTCTTGTATAAAAACCAATGCAAACAATATCAAATACCCATATTCATTAATATAATTTACCAATTGAACTGGCATAAAAATAAGTTTATTGAAGTATTTATCTTGGGTGTACTAATTCTATAGTTTGACTTTCAGTAAGTGTTTTACCTAATAATAAATCTTTAAATATAGTTTGATACTTTTTATTCACTTTCCAAAAACCACAAGCCTTGTATCTGCGAGATGAAGTTTTAATAGTAAGAATTGTTGAATAACTAACAAATCCATATTTACTTAGCTTTATGGCTATATCAATATCATCGCCATAAAAAGTAAGATTGGTATTAAATCCACCAACTTGTTGCAACAAAGCTGCATTCATAAAAGCATTGCCACCAATTAATATGGCTCCTTTTTTAGTATGTTGAATAATACGATTTACTAATTTAAAAATGGTAAGTTGGCTTACCAAGGAGAATAGTCTTAATGCAATATTTGCATCGTAATAAAAATAAGCACCTGTTGCTGCAACTATATTTTTAGTTTGTAATTTTTTTGCACCATTTTCCACCCAATAAAAATCTGGCAAACAATCTGCATCAAGTAAAGCAATTATTTCGCCTGTAGCCAATCTTCTTCCACATTCACGTGCATAGTTAGTACCTTGTCTATATTCTGTTACATATTCAATATTAAGCGTAGTGGGTGTTTTAGTTAAAAAGTACTTAATAATAGCATCGGTATTATCTGTAGAATTATTATTTACAATAATGATTTCATAGTTCTTGTAAGATTGTGATACAATTCTATTTAGGGTTTGCAGGATATATTTTTCTTCGTTATAAACAGGAATAACAACAGAAACTTTAGGCGAAGATTTCATTGTACTTACATTATTAGTTTTGCAAAAAGACATTATGATTATTACCTAAGCATTACCACGCAATTATCTAATTATTATTATTTTGACTACCATTTAGATTAACATTAAAGTAACTTGTTGTTAACATTCAGGTAACATAGCAAATGCACTTTTGCATTGTAAAAACAACACAGTGAAAAAACTATTGCTATTAACTTTTATTTTATTATTTGGTTTCTTCTCTTTTGGTCAATCTACTTTTAAACTTACAGGTAAAATAACTAGCACAGAAAATAA
>JAPLER010000236.1 GCA_026391115.1 Bacteroidota bacterium
AATGGTGATGGTTTACAAAATGAGCCAGCAAGCAATGGAACCAATGGTGTCAAAGTTTATTTGTTAGATGGTAGTGGAAATAAAATTGATAGTACTATTACTGCAAATGATGGTAGTGGTAACCCTGGTTACTATAACTTCCCTAATTTAAACAGTGGAAACTATCAAGTACAATTCCCAACTGTTGTAGGTGGTTTCCCATTAAGTAGTCAAACAACTACGCCACAAACAGATGGCAATACTGATGCAGATGCTTCAACAGGAAAAAGTCCGATTGTTACAATTAATACAAATTCATCAAATCCTTTAGACGTAAATAACCCAACGATTGATGCAGGTTATGGTGTGCTAGGAAGTTTAGGTAATTATGTTTGGTATGATGACAATGCAAATGGTTTGCAAGATGAGCCAGCAAGTAATGGCGTAAATGGTGTTAAAGTTATATTATACAAAGAAACTACACCAGGCTCTGGGGTATATGCAAAATATGATAGCACAACAACATCAAATGATGGTGGTGGTAACCCAGGTTATTACACTTTCGAGGATTTGTTTAGTGCAAACTATAAAGTACAATTTCCAACTTCTGTAAATAACTTTCCTATTACTGGTGTAACTAACCAAGCTATGCAAACAGATGGCAATAATGATGCAAATAGAACTACAGGCTTTAGTGGTGTGGTTGCTATTGATGTTACACTTGGTGGTTTAAATAGAGATAATCCAACTATTGATGCAGGTTATACACCTATTGGAAGTTTGGGTAATTATGTATGGTACGATGCCAATAAAAATGGTTTACAAGATGAGCCTAATACAAACGGCATCAATGATATTAAAGTGATATTGTATAAGGAAACAGCACCTGGTGTTTACACAAAAATTGATAGCACTATAACAGCTAATGATGGTAGTGGTAAACTTGGATCAGAAGGAAGTTACTATTTAACACCAACAAATAATCAAGCACCTACAACTGATGGTAATAATGATGCAAACAGTTTAGGCTTTAGTGGTATCGTTCCTCTTAATCCTAAAGCTGGAGGTATTAATAAAGATAATCCAACAATTGATGCAGGATACTATTGCGATTGCAACGGTTTTAAGGTAGATATTGTGATGAATAAAACTTCTGATTGTTTTGCAGGTAATTCATTCTCATTCTCTGCAAACATTAACAGAGTTGGTGGTAAATACACTTACAGTTGGGATTTTGGTGATGGAACAACCAGCACTTTAGCAAACCCTACACACTCTTATGCAGCAGCAGGTGAGTATGATGTTAAATTAACAGTTACAGAAGATAATTTCTGTGGTTGCAGATACGAAGCTTCAGTTCGTCAGTTATATGTAGGACCAAAACCAGTTGTAGCTTGGGATTTCCAATACAATGGCAATTGTTTAACGTATGATTTTAATAGTAACTCAACAGTAACTATGGGTTGGATAGCAGGTTTCTATTGGGATTTTGGTAATGGTACAACCAGTACTCAAAGCAATCCTTTAGCTACATTTAGTACACCAGGTATTTACAATGTAAAATTAGTAGTAACTACAAACTATGGTTGTAAAGACAGTTTAACAATCCCAGTAAATATCATCAACAAATGTAACTATATACCTTGCCCAACAATAGGTGTTATTAATGGTGCAACTAATTTATGTGTTGGTGGTACAACAACAGTTTCAGATACAACAGCAGGCGGTACTTGGGCTTCATCTAATACATCTGTTGCTACAATTAATGGTGCAGGATTAATAACAGCTCTAAGTGCAGGTAGCACAACAATTAGTTACACTGTTGTTAAAGCTTGTGGAACTACAGTAGCTTATGCAACAGTAAATGTTTCTTCAAACAGTGCACAACCAATTGGAGGTTCAGATAGTGTGTGTGTAGGCCAAAATATTTATTTATGGAATGCAAACTCTGGAGGAACATACACAGCATCAAATGGCAATGCCACAGTAAATAATAGTGGCAATGTATTAGGTGTAACAGCAGGTAATGTAACAATAACCTATTCAGTAACTACTCCTTGTGGCACATTTACAAGTACAAAAGTTATTAAAGTAAGTGATGCTTGCTCTGTATCTTCAGGTGGTTCAGGAGGAGTAGAGTCTAAAACATTAGGAGATGTAATTGCAGTAAGATTATATGGCAATGCAATTAACAGTGTTTTAGAAACAAACGCTTACACTAGTAACAATAAGTTTGTGCAAAGTGGAGCGATTGTTAATGGAACAAATGACTTAACATTAAACAATCTTGTTCCTTCAACAGTTGCTAATACAGATGCAGCTTATGTTACAACACCAACAGACTTGGTAAACTTTACCAATGCAGTAGAAGTATTAGCAGTAGATTATAGCAAAGGAAATAGTACAAAAGCAGTAGCATTTGGAACAAAAACTTTGGGTAATATCTATTCACATACAAAACCAATTTGCGATAGATTAAAAGGTGCAGAATTACAAGAAGTGAAAAACATTACAGTTAATGGATTTAGCTTAATGGCTTACAAAGTAAAACAACGCACAGGCGAAACAGAATATGCAATTAACTTAAGTGCTGGAACAGCTGCAAATCGCAATAGCATTAGTTTACAAAGTAACTGGTTTACCGATAGCTACCAGCAAGATGAGAAGTTATACAACTTCCAATTATGGGCTGTAAGTTATGAAATGGTAACAGCAATGGCTAAAGATATCATCTCTAAACTACAAGCTAATGGAGCTGTAAACACAGTAACCAATGCAGACTTACCAAAAGCATATGTTTCTAAAGGTTCAAGAAAAGGAACAGATTTAACAGTAACAGTAAACAACAATACTGCTGCAACATCTGGCTACTTTGAACTACACGAAAAAGCAAATGAAAATGCAGCAACAACAACGCGTCAAGTGGCATTTACAGTAGCTGCAAATAGTGCAACCAATGTTACTATTCCCGTGAAAGATAATTACGAAGGAGATGTGTATGTTTATTTAAACAACAAACTAACCGACTTAGTTTATTTAGCAGATGGAACTTGGAACTTAGATTACAACAAACAAACTACTACAATCAGCAAGTTTGATGTTGTAAACGAAAGCAATCTAACAACAACTAGCAACGAACATAAATTGTTTAGAAACGTAAACGTAACAGGTACAACCAAAGATTACATCACTATCTACAAAACAATGATGGGTGGAGGATTAGAGCAAAATGTTGCAAATTACAAATCAATTATGTTCAATGCCAATGCAATTGGTGCAGGTAAAGTTCAAGTAACATTGGTGAAAAAATCTATCACTAATTGGAAAGAGCAATACACTTACACGTTGGATTTAGATGGAGCTAAAGAATATGGTATTAATTTAAACCAATTCAAATCTTCTAAGTTCAACGATGTAATCAATGCAAATGATATAGTAGCAGTCAATTTTAGCTTTAGCAATAGCAGAGGTGTATCAACAACAATGAACATCAACTTAAGCAAAGCAAGATTTACATCAACTACTATAGCAACAGATGTAACAGCAAATGCCATCAATGTATATCCAAACCCAAGCACAGGTAAATTCAATGTTGGCTTTACAAGTGAAACAGCACAACCATTGGTGTTGAAAGTAGTGGAAACAGCAACTGGCAAAATTGTTAAAACACAATTTATCAATGCTACAAAAGGAGCAAATCAAACAGCAGTACAATTAGATAATATCACATCAACAAACGGTTTATATATCGTTACACTTGAGGGTGATAATACAAAATACAATGCTGCTAAATTGATGGTGAATAAAAGATAGATCGTTAGATATTCAATTTAAGGTATTCATTACAATTCCTATCAAGTTCTAAACTTGATAGGAATTGTTTTTTTAAACTATGCTAACTAATATAATGGACATTCTAAAAAACGGATTAATGAAACAACTAAACGATGTATGAAATAAAGTGATGCTATTGCAGGAATTTTTATTTGAATATGTAATAAATTTTTATTTCTATCGTTCTATAGAATGGATGATAGTTTAATCACTTCATCTGAATCCCGCACTCTATTGTTCCTGATTGGAACTTGAAAACAGCAATCTGTTATCTGATTTGAAACTATTAATAAAACCCCCTTCATTGAAGGATTGTTGGTACTGTGTTGTTAAATGGTTTTTACAATTGTGTATTTTTTAGAATAATTCCATTAAATGGAAAATATTTAATCAACTATTAAATTTAATTATTTGATTTACAATTAGTTAGGTGTTGGTACTTGTTTTGGATACCTATTGGCACAATAAAAATAAAAAAATTACCCCCCTGCGTTAAGGGATTGTTCGTACTGTGTTGTTAAATGATTTTTGCAATTGTATTTATTAACTCCTTAATAAATGCATTATAGAATTTATTTCGACTAAACCTGTTATTATTAAAAAGAATATTATGTTCAATTTGTTACTGTTTTCAAAGCGATTATTAAGAAAAGCAATCAATTTGCCTCTATTATTATTATCGTTGTTCATTGTTATCTTTTCTCTAAAGTCTAATGCTTCACATTTTAGATATGGAAATATAAGTTGGACCAGAAGTAATACGACCCCAACGCAGGTAACCTTTAAAGTAAGCCAAGCCTGGCGTTCTACCTTCTATTTTGCCTCAGCATCTGCACCAACTGTTGGTTCGGTTATTAATGGTGGAACTTTGAATTTTGGTGACGGGGGTACTGCAACAATAAATCTAGTCATCACAAGTGTAAACGTTGCTGACGACTGGTTTTATGGAGAATTTACAGTAACGCGTAACTTTGCTTCTTCAACAACAGATTACACTGCTAATTTTTCAAGCTCTGCCAGGGTAGGAACTTTGCAAAACAATGCCAATGGAGCTTTCACTGTATCTTCAGTTGTAAAAGGAAGTGTTTTAGCTAGTCCAACAGCAACAGTGAGTCCCATAGCAAATATGCCTATTGGTCAGACTTATGCTACGATGAATTTGCCAGCAACCGATGCAAACGGATTGGCTTTAACTTATTCATTAACACCTGCAGGAAGTTTTGGTGCAGGTTCTGTTCAACCTGCTACTGCTGCTAATTTTTTTATTAACTCTTCTACTGGAGTATTGTCATTTAATACTGCTGGAAAAACTATTGGGCAATTGTTTAACACCAGCATTACTGTAACTAATGCTGCTGGAGCAACAACAATGGTTGATTATATCATAAAAATAGTTGATAACCAGCCACCGCCAACATTTACTTACGGGACAGGTAATACGCCAAATAACGGAA
>JAPLER010000363.1:0-4343 GCA_026391115.1 Bacteroidota bacterium
TATAATTCCGATGAAAGTTTAACTGAAACCCTAAGTAGTTGGATTGTAACCCAACCCATCAACACATATTGCATTGTTCCTTACATCGGCAATTACATAAATTTTACTGACACATTTGTTGGTGAAAAAGGCACACTAGATTTAAGTTATTGGGTGCTAGATTATAATAAAGAAAAAGCACAAGAACAGTTTAAACAAGTTAAGCCAATGCTAAAAGCATTTGAGTATTGGTTTGGTGCTTATCCTTTTTATGAAGATGGGTATAAATTAGTTGAAGCACCTTATTTGGGTATGGAACATCAAAGTGCTATTGCTTATGGAAATGGTTTTCAAAATGGATATAAAGGCAGAGATTTAAGTGGCAGTGGCTGGGGTTTAAAATGGGATTTTATTATTGTTCATGAAAGTGGTCATGAGTGGTTTGCCAATTCTATCACTACAAATGATATTGCTGATATGTGGGTTCACGAAGGCTTTACAAATTATAGCGAAGTATTGTTTACAGAATATTATTATGGCAAGGAAGCAGCTAACGATTATTGTTATGGATTAAGAAAAAACATTGCAAATGATATTCCCATTATTGGCCCCTATGGAGTAAATAAAGAAGGCAGTGGCGATATGTATTATAAGGCAAGTAATATGATACATAGCATTAGAAATGCCTTGAATAATGATAAGAAGTTCAGAAAAATATTAAGAGGAATGAATGAGAAATTCTATCATAAAACTATTGATGGAAAAGATATAGAGCAGTATTTAATAGAGCAAACTGGTCTTGATTTGCAAAAAACATTTGACCAATATTTAACCACAATACAAATACCTACGCTTGAATATTATTTTAAAGGCAAAAAATTATTTTATAGATATAGTAATTGTATTGATGGATTTAATATGCCTATAACTATTCCATCAAATAATAAAACAATTATACCAACAACAAGCTGGCAACACAAAAGATTGAGCAATAAAAACAAAGAATGGTTTACAGATAAAAATGTTGAGAGATTGTATTTATTGAAAATGAAAAATTGCGAAAATGAAAAGAAATAAGCTAAAAATAATATTGATTTTGCTGTCATTAAATACTGCTGCAATTGCTCAAAAGTCAGATTATGGTAATTGGCTAATTTACTTTGGCAATAAAGCAATCAACAAAAACTGGAATTGGCATCACGAAATACAATACAGAAACTTTAATGCCATTGGCGATTTAGAACAGTTGTTAATTAGGACAGGAATTGGATACAACTTAACAGAGAACAATAACAATATTTTGTTGGGCTATGCACATATAAATTCAAACAAATACATTGCAAATACCGAAGATAAAACATCGAGTAATGAGCATAGAATTTACCAGCAATTTATTACTAAACAAAACTATGGTAGGTTCAATTGGTTGCACAGATATAGAGTAGAAGAGAGATTTATAAATGATGATATTAATGTTAGATTCAGGTATTTCCTATCGTTAAATATTCCATTTACTAAATTAACTATGCAAAAAGGAGCTTTGTACGCGTCTTTATACAACGAAATATTTTTAAATGCAAAAGCTCCGGTTTTTGATAGAAATAGAATTCATGGAGGTATTGGTTATGTAGTGAATAAAAACTTTCGTTTCGAGTTGGGCACTATGGCTCAAGTTCAAGAAAACAATACCAGAAGTCAGTTTCAGATTATTGTATTCAATAATATTCCATATAAAAAATAAGTTGAAGTATAGGTTATTATATTCGCCAAAATTTTACAGTTAATGCAAACACTACGCAAACAAACACTCTTATCAAGCATCTTTATGATTATGGGGTTTGTGTTTGGTGGATTAACAGTTTTGTTATATACCAAGTATGGCGTTTTATCAAAAGCAGAAGTTGGATTAACTAAAACGATGGTAGATTTTTCTAGCCTTGCCATTGCTTTTTCTACACTAGGTTTAACTCCAGTGTTATATAAATTTTATCCTTATTACAATGATAATTTGCCAAAGAAAAAAAATGAACTACTCACGTTGGTCTTAGGTGGTGCTATTATTGGCTTTACCATATTCTGTATTGTAGGTTATTTTATAAAGCCATTGGTAATAAAAAAATACGAAACCAATTCTCCATTAGTCGTTCAATATTATCCATACTTATTTGTATTTGCAATTGGTATGTTGTTGTTCACTGTATTTGAAACTGTGGCTTATGTAACACATAAATCTGTTGTTAGTAATTTTTTGAAAGAAACGGCTTTGCGATTTCTTTCTGTAACACTCTTGATTGTATTTTGCTTTTTAAAGAAGAAAGATTTAATGTCTTTCAACAATTTTATTACGCTGTATAGTTTTCTATTTATAGTTTTATTTTTTATTTTATTTTTTTATTTAAAGAAAAAAGATGAAATCCATTTTTACTTTAGTATATCGCGTGTTACAAAAAAGTTTTGGAAAAAAATGCTATCAATGCAAATACTTATTTATAGTGGCTTTATTATAATGACGCTTACGCAAGTTATTGATGCTTTAACGCTTGGTGCAAAAAAAGGGCAAGATACTGTTGGAGATTTTACCATTGCACAATATGGTGCTAGCTTGGTTTATATTCCTTGCAAGGCAATGATTGGTGGAAGTATTGGCATTTTAACACAGGCTTGGAAAGATAAAAATATGAAGGAAATAGACAGGATTTATGGGAGAAGTTGTATTAATTTATCTTTAATGGCTTTGTTTTTATTTGGTAATATTTGGTTAAACTCAATTCCACTTATTGATGCTTTACAAATAAATCCAACTTGGAAAATGGGAATGAACGCTATGTTCTTTTTTTGTGTAGCACGAACTATTGAATCATCAACTGGTATTAATAATTTAATTATTGGCACTTCTACTTTTTGGAAGTTTGAGTTTATAACTGGAATGGTTTTATTGGCAGTGCGAATACCAACTACATTGTATTTTATTGGTAGATATGGGTTAATTGGCAGTGCTTATTCCGATATTATTTCTATCACGATTTACAATCTTATTCGTTATGAATATTTAAGAAGAAAATTTAATATGCAACCATTTACTTATAAAAATATATTGGCAATTATGTTGGCAGTAACAAGCTATTTTATTGCTTTTTATTTATGTAATAATCTAAGTGGTTTTGTTGGAATTATAACTAGAGCAATAGTTTTTTCTGCTACAATGGTTGTTGGAATATTTACATTAAACCTAACACCAGATGCAAGACAGTTATGGAATAGGTGGGCAAAAGGAATTAAGCATTAGAAATTAAGATTATGAATTCATTTGGAAAAATATTTAGAGTTTCCATTTTTGGAGAATCGCATGGAGAATGTGTTGGTATTTTAATTGATGGCGTACACGCAGGGTTGCATTTATCAATTGATGATTTTGTAATTGATATAGAAAGAAGAAAAGGGGGATTGCAGAAAGCAACTACACCACGAAAAGAAGATGATTTGCCAATCTTTAAGACTGGTATTTTTAATGACAAAACAACTGGAGCCCCACTAACAATTATCTTTGAAAATAATAATATTAGAAGCAGCGATTACGAAAAACAAAGAGATATTCCAAGACCTGGACATGCCGACTTTGTAGCTACAAAAAAATTTGGTGGCTTTGAAGATTATAGAGGTAGTGGACATTTTAGTGGTAGATTAACTTTGTGTTTGGTTGCTGCAGGGGTAATTGCAAAAAAAATGTTGAGCAACATCAACATTGAAGCAACTTTAGTTGAAGTAGGAGGTGAGCGAAATATTGAAGAAGGTATTCAAAAAGCAATTGATGGCAAAGATTCTGTTGGTGGCATTATTGAATGTAAAACAACTGGTTTGTCTATTGGTTTAGGAGAGCCATTTTTTGATAGTGTTGAAAGTTTGATTAGTCATATTGTTTTCTCCATCCCTGCAATAAAAGGCATTGAATTTGGAAGTGGTTTTGCTGCTGCAAAAATGTTTGGTAGCCAACATAACGATGCAATTATTGATGAAAATGGAGCAACAAAAACAAACAATGCAGGAGGCATTATTGGAGGTTTAACTAATGGCAACGAGTTGGTTTTTAGAGTAGCAGTTAAACCAACTTCATCCACACCAAAAACGCAACAATCTTTAAATACTACAACAAACACAATTGAAGAATTTAGTGTAAAAGGTCGCCACGATTTATGTATTGCATTAAGAGTACCTGTTGTTATAGAGGCAGTAACAGCAATAGTTTTAGCAGATTTAATGATGTTGGAACAAAAAATAAAACGAGTATTAAATTAATTTTTTAGCTTAATTGAAACCTTAGCTTTTTTCTTTCCAGTATTCTTTATTTTATCATTTGAAGTTCCAGT
>JAPLER010000363.1:4387-5090 GCA_026391115.1 Bacteroidota bacterium
ATTTGTAGAATTTGTAACTGTAATATTCTCAGGTTTTCCATCCTTATCTACCAAAAATTCTAAATCAACAATGGTTTCACCAGTTCTACCATTTTTAAAAGTTATATCACCTTTTGTAGTATCTGTAATAGAAATTGTAGTGGTATTATTTCTTACATAATCATTAAATGCTGTCCATCCATTTGCTGGCACTGCGAGACTATCTTCTCTAGTAAGTTTATAGGTAAGTGTTTTTAATTCTTTTTTGGATTTGTATCCAACATTCGTTGTTGCTATTGGTTTAAAACTTGTATCTAATTTCATTTTAATAGTAGGTAAACTAACAGTATTACTTATTGCGTTTTCATTGCTGTATCCACTTCTTGGTTTTAAATATTTTGTAGCATCTGCATTTGTGTAAGCATAGGTATTAATGATAGAATTTAAGCTTGAATTGGCAGTTATATTATTATTTAAATTGGAATCCGTTTTTATATTTAAGTCTTTTACGTCATCTGTTCTTGCTATGCTTTTCTCTTGTTCTTGTCGTGTATTAGACACAATTGCTTGAGCAATTTGAGCATTGTCGTAGGTGAAAGTATCGCTTGAATTGTTGTTCTTATTAATGCTGTAAGAGCCTTTTTGTTTTGTATCAAGCACTATAGATTGTGTTGATAGGTTATTATTTTTATTTAAAGTATCAAACTTAGTTTTTGAGTTATCA
>JAPLER010000150.1 GCA_026391115.1 Bacteroidota bacterium
AATGAAAAATAATAAAGTAACTATTGACAGTGTAAATGGAGCAATTTTTGGAATTCAAATACTTAATTCACGCAATAAACCAAGAACAGGCTTTGCACAAATAAATGGTAATGAAGTTTATGCGAATAGTGGAAATTCTGGTAAAGTTATTGGACTTGCAATTATTACTAGTGATAGCTTAATGGTAAAAAACAATGTAATAGCAATTAATAGTGGAGCAAGAGGCTCTTTTGGATTAGTAGACTCAAATTGTGTTGCTAATACAATTGTAAATTTTTACAATAACACCGTTCAAATTTCTCTAACAGATACATTCTCTACTGCTGCTAGGCTAAGACAAACAGCTGCTGGTAAATTTGTTTTAAATAATAATATTTTCTCAAATATTGGTGGTGGTAAAGCATTGTCTATGAAACCTGCTGGTAACTTTACTAGCAATTACAATATGCTTTATACTACTGGTAAAAACTTGGTTGATACTGGTACCACTGCAATTAGTTATTTTCAAAATATCAATCAATGGCGTAAGAGTAATCAAGATAGATTCTCTATAGTTTATAAACCAACTTTTGTTGCTAACACAGATTTACATCCAGATTTGAACAACGCTGATGTGTGGGCAATTCATGGACGCGGCACTCAAATTACAGGTAACGGAATAGATTTAAATGATAACAAAAGACCTGAAAGGTTGATTGATGGTGTTCCAGATTTAGGAGCGTATGAGTTTTATCCAAGTGTAGATCCAACTCTTTTGCCATCTATACCAGCTTTACCAACTGCTAATACAGAACAAATTTTTTATTTTGGTAGTGATACTGTTTTAAGAGTTAAATGGGATGCTACACCACCTGCTTACTGCAACATAAAACGATATAGCGGTGTTATGGGTAAAGGCATTAAATCCCAAGGATGGTGCGACTCTATGTATTTTTATGTAGATGTTGATGTGCCTGTTGGTTATGCAAAAGGAAATGTTAAACTTGGGTATATAGACCCTTGGCTAGGCTCTTTCCCAACAACAGCATGTGATGCTCAAATCTATCAAATAGGCTTGGCAAAGACTGATGCCAATAATATTTGGAAAGTGGGTAGAACTAGTGCAAATGATGATAGAAAAAGAGAGATTTACGAAACTGACGTAACAAGATTTAGTAAATTTACCGGTTTATGGAACCAATATGCACCACTTAAATTGCCTTGTAGTGGTGATACAAGTAATGCTGGTAAAGAATTTTGGTTAGCATATCCATCTAACCAATTAGATGGTGGCGAAACTTCAGGTAGTACCAGCTTTAGCGGTTGGTATTCCTCAAAAATATCGTCACCAACTTAGCGGTCAATATATAGATGGTATTAAAATTGAAAGTGATGAACAAATCACTGCATATGCACACTGCTGGGGTTCTACTTCTTCTGGTGCAACAATGCTAATGCCTGCTTGTACTTGGGGCTATGAGTATAAAATGTTGGGTTATCATCAAAACTGGGGTGGTTGGAGTTTTTCATCATATTTTGTAGTTGCTAATCAAAACAATACAAGAATTGCCTTTACAAATACTGTTAATACACAAGGCGTACCGCAATTAGATACTGTTACCTTGAATGCAGGAGATTGGTATCAGGTTTTAGCAGCATCTTCAACAGAAGATTTATCTGGTAGTTTAGTAAAGTCTGTACCCAACAACAATGGCAAATGTTATCCATTTGCAATGTTTAGTGGGGATACCAGAACATTAAATAGTAATCCTTGTGGCGGTGGTGGAGATTTTGCAATTTGTCAAAACTTTCCTGCTAGTGCTTGGGGTAAAAAATTCTTAACTGCACCTACATCTCAAGCTGGTGGTGCTGCTAACAAAGAGAAAAATTTATTTAGAATTGCCCTCAAAGATGTTGATCAAAAAGTATGGGTTAATAATACATTAATTTATCCTACAGGAACACCTCCCTCTTGTGTAGAAAATTTCAATATAAGTTCAACTCTTATTCCAAGCACTACAACACCAGCTTATTTATCTTTTCAAAGTATCTGTGATAACTATATCGAATCTGACAGACCAATGATGATATGCCAGTTTTTAAGTGGTGCATGTATTGGAGATGGAGACCCTGATATGGCATTTATAAGCCCATTAGAGCAAGGTATCAATAAAGTAAGCTTTTTTAGAAATACTACGCAAACCATTACAGCAAATGTTTTAACATTAATAGGATCTGCGAAAGATACTCCAACGCTAGTAGATGGTAACGCTGCTCCTAGTAAGGTATGGTTTATAAGACCACATACCAATTACCCTGGGAAAAATGTTTATATTAAACATTGGCCAACAGCAGCACAAAGACAGGTAATTGTTAATGGCGATTCTGCATTTACTGCAATTACTTATGGCTTAGGTAATGTAGAAAGTTATATGTATAATGCAGGAACAAACATTTTAAGTTATTTCCCTGCACCTCCAAATCCTTGTAATAAAGATGTTCCAGAGGATTCTTGTAGAGAATATACTTGTAGCAAAACGCAGTTTCAAATACGTACTGCAATTGCTATCTTAAAACCCGATTCTATAAAAGTGCTTTTAAGTAAAATTCCTGGTATACTGCCAAATAAGGATATTGTTATGAAAAATCCTTACAGCCCTGCACCAACATATACTGTTAGGGCTAATGGAGATACAACTTGGTACTTTACATTGCCAGGTTATTATACTATTGACACCCCTGGTACATACACAGTAACATTCCAATTATGGCATCCAGATGTTGAAGGCTGCGATAAAAAATTAGAATGGCAACAAAAAATACGTGTATTTGCATCTCCTCAAATTGGATTTACTTATATTCCAAATCCTATTTGCCCAAATACCAATGTTAACTTTACAGCAGGAACAATGGATTCTTCTTCTTTTGTACCTGTACATGATTGGAGTTGGAGTTCTAGTCCTTATGGTATTAAAGCAGACACTTTGAAAACAAATACTTTAACTTTCTTCTATGGAAATGCAGGTGTTGATACGGTTAAGCTATATGTAAGAACAGCAGATTATTGTGTTGGAGATTCTACTCAATTCTTGACTATTAACCCAAATCCTGTTGTAAATGTTGTTAAAGATTCTATACATACTTGTGCAGGTGGTAATGTTACATTTAATGTTCAATCTCCATTAACAGGTGCTGTTTATACATTGTATGACGCACCAACTGGAGGTAGTGTGGTACAAGTTGATACTGTATTTACATTCAACAATGTTACGGCAGATGCAACATATTATATAGGCTGTGTATCTGCAACTGGTTGTACAAGTGTTGATAGAAAAGCTATTAAAATTAAAGTAACGCAATTGCCAACTGCAATAGCTACACCAACAACTATTACAGCTTGTATTGGTACTAGTGCTACATTCAATGTTACCAACTCACAACCAAATGTTAATTACAATTGGTTTGATGCTGCAACCGGTGGTACTCAATTGGCAAGTGGTATAAGTTATTCTATAAGCAATGTTACTACAAGTGCAACATATTATTTGGAGGCTAGTGAAAATGGTTGTACCAGCGTAACACGTTTTGCTGTAAATTTAATTGCAGCAACTCCTCCAAATTTAACATTAGTTAAAGATACACTTTCTGTTTGTGCTGGTGATGCTGCAACATTTAGTGTTTTAAATCCAGATGGAACTGTAACTTATAATTGGTACACAGTAGCAACTGGTGGCACTGCAACTACTGGAGCAAATTATTCAATTAATCCTGCCAATGCAAGTGCTTCTTATTGGATAAGTGCAACATCGGTAAATGGCTGTACAACACCAAGATTAAAAGTTGATTTAACTGTTAAAACTAGACCTGTTGTAACAGTGGTTTTTCCAGATAGTGTTACATTATGTAAAGGATTACGTCAAACTTTCTGTGTATTGAATCCATTAACAGGAGCTAAATATAAATGGTATAACCAATCAAGTGGGGGAGTGCTAGTACAACCAGATTCTAGTTGCTTTACAACACCACCATTAGTTCAAGGTGATACAACTTATTATGTTGATGGAGAAAAAGATGGTTGTGTGAGCTTTACCAGAGCTACTGTAAAAATTAAAGCTTTACAAGAACTAGATACCACTAGTGTTACAGGTACTAAAGTTGAAACTAATTTTATAAGATTTGACTGGACAGCAGTGCCAAATGCAACTGGCTATAAAATTACTGTTACTGTAAATGGAGGCACTCCAACTACTACAACTTATGCTGCTGGTATATTAAATCATACCATTCTTAATTTAGTACCAGGAGACACAGCTTGGGCTACAGTTGTGGCATTGGGTATTAATCCTTGTCAAAACAGTACATCAAGAAAAGTTTATGGAATAACTATTAAGAATGAAACTTACTACCCAAATGTATTTACACCAAATGGCGATGGTAAAAATGATAAGATTGTAATTTGTGGTTCATCTTTCAAAGACATTAAATATGCAGTTTACAACCAATGGGGTGAGAAAATTTGGGAAGTAAATGGCTTGGTAGCAACAGATGCTAAAGGTTGTTATTTACTTTGGGATGGTACACAACGTGGGGTTTTACAACCAGTAGGCGTGTATATGTTTACCAGTAAAATTACTTTCCTTGATGGAAAAGTGGAAGAGAAAAAAGGAACTATCAATTTGATAAGATAAGAATCAATATTTTAATAAACTAACTTGTTTGCCAACCTTAAATAACTAAGGTTGGCAAACATTTGTAAGGAATAGGTTGAAAATATGAATTGATTATGTTTTTTAAGTAGAATCACAATTAAAAAATTGGTGTAAAATATTTATTTTTTTTTAAAATAATCAGGCAACGTTTTAAACATTTTATGGCTCAGTATAATAGCAAAATATATATTATGAAGTTGGCAACCAAACTACTAGCAGCATTGCTGTGTTTTTTTATTAGTAATAGCATTTTAGCCCAAAATATATCTAATAAGGGAAAAGATTTTTGGGTAGCTTATGGCTACCATCAATATATGAGTGTACCACCTTATGGCAATACTCAAAATATGACTATATACATTAGTGTAGAAGATTTACCTGCTGGAAAAAACTATGCTACTGTAACAATTGAGGCAGATAGTAGCGACCCTAACCCTAATTTGTGGTGGAAGAGAGTGTATCGTATAGCAGCCAATACTGTAATCTCTGTAAATAATACACAAGCATTTAGCTTTTCTCCTGCATCAGCTTTGGGCATAGGGCCCATTCCAAAAGGAGCCACTGATGCTGGACCAAGCGGTACACCGCCAACCTGGGATTTTAGATTGTTTAATACAAATGGCTGCCCTAACCCTATTAACCCATTGGGTTTTGGTATTTTTAGTGGTAGAGGATTACATATTAAAAGCGACGTAGATATTGTAGCTTATGCCCATATTTATGGTGGCGTTTCAAGTGGTGCAACAATGTTGTTACCCACCAGTTCTTGGGGGTATAGTTATACCACTATTAATAGCAATCAAAATAATGCAGATGTTGCCAATAATTTTTTTTATATCATAGCTCAAGAAGATTCTACTGTAGTTAAAATTACACCATCACAACAACCTATACAATTAGCTTGTATTACAGGAGTAGTACCACAGCAACCCTATACTGTAACTTTAAATAAAGGTTCAATATACCAGTATGTAGGTTTTGTGAATAATACTACAGAAATTGGCGTGCAATTGACTGGGTCTAAAATAGAAAGTATTCCTAACGCTGCTGGTAAATGTAAAAAAATTGCTGTGTTTGCTGGTAGTGGTAGAACTGGAGGAGAAAATGGAGGAGGTTGTGGTAATAGTAGTAGA
>JAPLER010000295.1:0-2402 GCA_026391115.1 Bacteroidota bacterium
TCAAGTTCTTGTTTACTATTTGATTTTTGATTAATCCAAGATGTTTTACAATCATTATTAGCTAATATTTGTTCTGCTAATGTAATAGCAGTTCCACTTGGTGCATCTTTTTTTTGTGTATGATGCACTTCTGTAATAACAGGTTCATATTGTTCGTATTTGCTCATCAACTTTGCCAAATAAGTATTTAACTCAAAAAACAAATTAACCCCAATACTAAAATTGCTGGCATATAAAAAGCTGCCATTTTGTTGTTGGCAAATAGTCTTAATTTCATCCAATTTGTCTAACCAGCCAGTGCTGCCACAAATAACAGGTACCCCATACTCCAAGCATTTCTTCACATTTTCATAAGCAGTATGTGGACTAGTAAATTCTATTGCTACATCTGCTTTTCTAATATTATCTTTTGTAAATTCATCAATATTACTCAAGTCTATTTTCAAAACAATTTCGTGGTGTTGTTGCAAAGCAATTTCTTCTATTGCTTTACCCATTTTGCCATATCCTATTAATGCTATCTTCATACCTTTTATTTTAAAAATCTAAATCTACAATTCTTCATTTTCAAAGCCCCACTCATTCATCAATAGTTCCATTCTATCTTTTGGTAAAGAAATGCTATTGTAATGTCCTGCGTTTGTTTTTTGCCTTAATGCCTCGTAAATAGTAACTGCACAAGCCACAGATATATTAAGGCTTTGTATAATACCCATTTGTGGTATAATAAAATTGCCATCAGCCAATGCTCTTACTTCTTCTGTTACACCTTCGTGTTCATTACCAAATACCAAAGCAATACTTTCGGTAAAATCAATATCGTGTAATCCAATAGCATCGCTACTTAAGTGGGTTGTTAAAATAGTTTTGTAATTTTTCCTCAACACAGCACAACACTCTTCGCTATTATTAAACTGATGTATAGTAAGCCACTTTAAAGCACTACTACTACTTTTTGCACCAAATTTTTTATGTCGTGGAATTTTTGTGTTCAAAATATAAATATCCTGAATGCCCACTGCATCGCAGGTTCTCATTACAGCACTAATGTTATGAGGGTCTTGAACATTTTCCATTACAACTGTTAAGTTGCTTTGTCTTTTACTTAAAACTCGTAGTAATTTTTCTGATCTTTCTGCTGTCATTTATAATAATATATAAACGAAAATAAAGGAATTGAAGTTGATGTTATAAGTAAGGAGATTTTTAATTAAATACGCATTGTATAAAATGCATTGGTTGAGTAGCTATGAAAATTTTCTAAATCAAAATCACTTAGCGTTCTCAGCAATTGCCTTAAGATTGGCAAGGTTTTGCTCCATCATAGCACCTATAACTTTATCGTTAACCATACTACTAAATCTAGCCCAAGGGTACCACTTAATTTGTTGCTCAAACTGCCATTGCACTATAGCTTGACCTTGATTGGAAGGGATAATTGATAAAGCCATTAATTGCTTATCGCCATTAACTTCAACCCATTCACCTTCTACTCTTTCTTTTGTTGTAGATATAATTCTTATTGTGGATTTACCCATTTTGGTTTCCAATGGATTATCAATATTACTAGATTGTAAAGAGGTAATCCATAATTTCCATTGCTTTAAATCTTTGGTATAGTGATAAATTGTATCAACACTAGCTTTTATATCTACAGCTCTAGATACAATTACTTTTGAAGGGAGTAACAAACCTATACCTGTAATAATAGAGAAAAGTATTACAAAACTTATAAGTGCAAGCTTAAATAATCGCATTATATATTACCAATTATTTCTAGGACACCAATCGCCATATTTGTTACCAATTAATAAGCCTAGAACAAACTCGTGAGAACCTTTACTTACTGTATTTAATTGAGAAGTAGTTACGTCGTAGGAATAGCTAATATTAACAGCATTACTAATATTTAAACCTAGCATTCCTGTAAATCCATCTTGAAACCTGTATCCACCACCAAACCAAAATTGATCTTGATATTGAAATTTCACATTGGCATCAACTCCCATTGGTAAAGGAGTTACCATACGCAAAGTTGCAGAAGGTAACACAGTCCAATCTTCGCTTAAAAACATTCTATAACCAGCTGTTGCAAAAATATGTGGCACTAAAAAACCATTTCCAGTTCTTCCATCAGCAGTATCTTTTCTGTAAAAATCAATTTTACTACCTAATAGCTGCTGTGCAGAAATACCTACAAAATAATCTGCACTATACAACCAAATACCAGCTGCAGCATCAGGAGTAAACCTATTAAATAAATCGTTACTAATTTCACTGTAAATAACTGGGTCTCCAGCTGTTGCAAACTGCAATTTATTTTGGTCAATTTGCATTTGATTAAAACCAAATGAAGCACCAATTGATAAGCTAGTGCGTGGTGAAATGCCAAAATGATATGC
>JAPLER010000295.1:2461-4036 GCA_026391115.1 Bacteroidota bacterium
TATGCTAATGAAGCAGAAGCAGTATTAGTAGAAATAGGACCAGTTTTGTCATTAACAAATGTTGCTCCAAATCCTAAGTGAGGTTCAGCTTTAGTATAACTATCCCAATAGTCACTACCACGAGGATTCTCTCCATTTGCGTGAATTGTAGTTGGCGTTTCTCTACCATATTCACTTTTTCTTAGAGGACCGTGTATGGTGACATAAGTGGTTGTAGGTGCACCTTGTAAACCCACCCATTGTTGACGATGTGCAGCTTTCATATCCCAATAATTTTCAATACCAGCTACAGCAGGATTAATAATAAAGTTATTCATTATATACTGAGAATAATGAGGACGTTGCTGTGCAAATACAGATAAACTTACAATAGAAAAAAGGCATATAATGCCAACACGAATCTTATTCATTTGATAAAAGTAATTGTTTTTTTTAAATCACAAATTTTTGAGCTATAAATTTTGATAAAATGATTTGCAAACGATGACAAAAATATAGCTTCAACAAGGTAATGATACAATTTTATTCAAAAACGCTGCCTGTGGTTTCAAAATAAGTTTGAAAAAAAATTTCAACTCATCCTTTTTTATAGCATTGATATTTTAAATTAGCACACATTTGCGACAAATTTATTAAATGAAATTTAGAGTAATTAATTGGGTAATATTTATAGCATTGTGTCTAATTTGGGGTAGTAGCTTTGAGCTGATGAAATTAGGTATGTTTGAAAATCACGATTTATCAAAGCCATTACTAACACCGTATCAGGTAGCATCTTTACGAATGATTTCTGCAGGAGTAATAATGATTCCATTTGCTTTAAAAGCTTTAAAAGAAGTACCAAAACATTTATTGCACTATCTTGTTTTAAGTGGGTTATTAGGTAGTTTTTTTCCTGCATTTCTATTTTGTGTAGCCGAAACAAAAATTGGTGGTGGTATTGCAGGAAGTTTAAATTCTTTAACACCACTTTTTGTAATTATTGTTGGTGCTTTATTTTTTAAATTGGTAACCAATACACAAAAAATTATAGGTGTGTTAATTGGCTTAAGTGGTAGTTGTGTATTAATTTATGCTAATACTAAAGGCGAAGCAATACCAAATTATTTGTCAATTGGCTATGTTATTGTTGCAACTTTTTTATATGGCATTAATGTAAATATGATTACCAAAAAACTAACAGGCGTACCGTCTACACAAATAGCAGCAGTTGCATTTTGTAGCCTAATTATTCCTTCGCTAATTATATTATTTATCACGGGCTATTTTAATTTGCCATTGGGGGAAACAAAATATATAATGGCTACTTCAGCAAGTAGTGTGTTAGGTGTATTAGGAACAGCAGTTGCTTCTATCCTATTTTATGTTTTAATGAAACGAGCTGGTGGGCTATTTGCTAGCACAGTTACTTATGGAATTCCTTTTGTTGCGATTGGTTGGGGTTTAATTCATCACGAAGCAATTTCTATAATTCACATTATTGGATTGATAATTATTTTGTGTGGTGTTTATTTAGCAAATAAGTAATTGTACCTGTTTTGTTGTTGGAAATAAATTTTAATTATTAATTTAAAA
>JAPLER010000017.1 GCA_026391115.1 Bacteroidota bacterium
ATATAAATGATACAACTGGTTTTAAAGTTTATCAGGATAGTAGCTGGAAACAATTTGGTTTTATGGGATCTTTAACTACCGATGAAACTGGTAATGTTTATACAGCAAATATTCCAATGGTAAATAATTTAGATGTGCCTATTTTGGCAATGAATAAAGTATATAAAATAGACGCACAAACTGGCAAAATGAATTTGTATTGTACTTTGCCAAAAGCAGATTCTAGCGAAGGCATTGTACCATTTGGTGTATTGGGTGTTTATTACGATTGTCATGGAAAAAAATTGTATGCTGCAACTGTAAGTGGCAGCACAAGAGATAATGAAAAAGGGGTGATTTATGTTGTAGACATTGCAACTGCAAAAGTTGTTGATGAATTAAAAGGGTATGATGCAGCAGGTGTTTTTGTTGGTGGCACAACTGGCGAAAAAAGGTTGTATTTTGGTAGCACAAGAGGTTCAAAAGTTTATTCAACAGCACTAAACAAGGATGGGATATTTACCAATAAAAAAAGTATAAATACTGAATTGAACCTTGATAATTTAGGATCTAGAGGTGGCGACAAAGCAAGAAGAATTCGCTTTGATAAAAGCGGAAATTTATTAATATACGGAGTGGAATTTAACTACAGTCTTGCAGCACAAAGCGAAAAACCAGAAACCGAGTATCAGTTTAATTATGATGAAAATGAGAAAAAATGGGTGTTTTATAAAATTGTAAGATAAATAACTTTGTTTCTGTATTGAAATTTCAAATTCCCAAGTTTTAAACTAATCAAACAAAATAAATCTGCTTTCTTTATTTTCGCAACCACAATTTTAAAAATTAGATGATTAATATAAGTTTCCCCGATGGTGCAGTACGCCAATATGAAAAAGGTACAAATGCATTAGATATAGCAAAAAGTATTAGTGAAGGATTGGCACGCAAAGTGCTTGCTGCCAATGTAGATGGCGAAGTTTGGGATGCCACCAGACCCATTGAAAAGGATTCTTCTTTAAAATTAGTAATGTGGGATGATGCTGAAGGTAAAAATACTTTTTGGCATTCCTCTGCACATTTAATGGCTGAGGCTGTTGAAGATAAATTTCCTGGTGCAAAATTTTGGGTAGGTCCGGCACTTGATAAAGGTTTTTATTATGATATAGATTTAGGTGATAATAAATTAACAGAAGAAGATTTAGTAACGCTTGAAAAAAAGATGAATGAATTGGCAAAACAGGCTAATCCATTCAATCGTAGCTCGCAAAGCAAAGCAGAAGCCATTGCTTATTTTAAGGAAAAAGGTGATGAATACAGACTAGATTTATTAGAGAAATTAGAAGATGGAAAAGCCGTCAAACTAACTTCTATTGCTGGTGCTTATTGGAAAGGCGATGAAAAAAACAAACAATTAACGCGTATTTACGGTATCACTTTTCCCAATCAAAAAGAATTGGATGAATACCTAGTGATGTTAGAAGAAGCAAAGAAAAGAGACCATAGAAAGTTAGGCAAAGAATTAGGTATTTATACAATGAATGATGAAGTGGGACAAGGTTTAGTACTTTGGATGCCTAATGGAACTGTGATTATTGAAGAGCTTGAAAAGTTGGCTAAAGAAACTGAAAATGCAGCAGGATACAAAAGAGTTGTAACACCTCATATTGCCAAAGAAAGTTTGTATTTAACAAGTGGGCATTTACCTTACTATGCAGATGGTATGTTTCCTCCAATGGAATTAGATGGAGAGAAGTTTTATTTAAAAGCAATGAACTGCCCACATCACCATAAAATATTTGATGCAGAGCCTAAAAGCTATCGTGATTTGCCATACAGAATTGCTGAATATGGAACTTGTTACAGATACGAGCAAAGTGGTGAGTTATTTGGCTTGATGCGTGTTCGTTGTTTGCATATGAACGATGCACATATTTATTGCAGCAAAGATGATTTTGCACAAGAGTTTAAGGCAGTAAATGAAATGTATTTAAAGTATTTTAAAATATTTGGTGTAGAGAAATTTCAAATGAGATTGAGTTTACACAATCCTGAAAAGCTTGGAAAAAAATATGTTAATGAACCAGAACTTTGGAAAGAAACAGAGGAAATGGTTCGGGCTGTTTTAATTGAAACAGGAACTCCATTTGTTGAAGTGCAAGATGAAGCTGCATTTTATGGTCCTAAAATAGACGTTCAAATTTTTAGTGTAATTGGTAGAGAATTTACTTTAGCAACCAACCAAGTTGATTTTGCACAAAGCCGAAGTTTCAAATTATCATTCACTAATCAAAATAATGAACCAGAAATTCCATTAATTATTCATAGAGCTCCACTAGGAACTCACGAACGTTTTATTGGATTTTTATTAGAGCATTATGCTGGTAAATTCCCAGTTTGGTTAAGTCCTTTGCAAGTAAAAATATTGCCAATTAGCGATAAGTTTATGGATTATGCAATAGATGTTTTAAACAAGTTAAAAGCAATAGGTGTAAGGGTTGAAGTAGATGATAGACCAGAGAAAATTGGTAAAAAAATTAGAGAAGCAGAATTAGGAAGAGTGCCTTATATGTTGGTTGTTGGCGAAAAAGAAGCTGCTGAAAACAAGCTTTCTATTCGTCGTCAAGGAAAGGGAGATTTGGGCCAGCAAACTGTTGAAGAATTTATTGCTAATATTGCTGATGAAATTTTACATAGAAAATCAGGAGAATAACTCTATTTTTGAAAAAATATTTATAACCAAATAATACTTAATGGCATTTCCACCACGCCCAGGAGGCGGCAGATTTAATCCACGTTTTAGACAACCCGAACCAGAGCATCGTATAAACGAAAGAATACGAGCACAACAAGTAAGGCTTGTTGGAGAAAATATCACAGTTGGTGTTTATCCAATTCAAGAAGCTCTAAAAATTGCACAGGATTTAGAACTTGATTTAGTTGAAATTTCTCCAAATGCGGATCCGCCAGTTTGTAAGGCGATTGACTATAAAAAATTCCTTTATGAGAAGAAGAAAAAGGAAAAAGAAATGAAAGCCAATGCCAAACAAAGTGAGGTAAAAGAAGTTCGTTTTACACCAAGTACGGATGATCACGATTTTAATTTTAAAGCAAAACACGCTGAAGGCTTTTTAAAAGATGGCAATAAAGTAAAAGCTTACGTACAATTTAAAGGACGTGCAATACAATTTAAAGAACGTGGAGAATTGGTGTTGTTAAAATTTGCAGAGCGTCTTGCAGAGGTTGGACAACCAGAAACTTTACCAAAACTTGAAGGAAAAAGAATGTTTTTAATGCTTACTCCTAAAACAGGAAAGAAGAAAAAAGAAACAAATGAATAATAAAAAAGCCTTGCAATTTGCAAGGCTTTTTTATTATATTATAGTATGTATGCTCAAAAATTATGGCAAATAAGTGATGTCTATACCATAAAAAATGTCTAAAACTTTTTATTTGAGGGTGACAATGGTTGAGGATGTGTTTTTGACTTTTTTTAATTATATAAAATAATGCCAAAAAGTATATTTTAATAAAAACACCTAGGCAAAGTAGACACAAAGAAGCAACAATTGCTTTAATGGGAATTTATAAAAACTATGGGTCTATGTGCTAAACAATAAACCAAGTAAACAGGTCCTTACAAACTAGCCAAAAACTTCACCAAATCTTTATTGGTAACAATTCCCACCAAATTGCCTTCGTTAGTTACCAGCACAGATTGATAAGAAGCTGTTGATAGTATTTTAATAACTGTTTCTATACTGTCAGTTTCTTTTACAGTTGTGGGGTTTTCCGTCATAATTTCTTTAATGCTAAAGTTGTTTTTAAGCTCATTAAAGTTACTTGCTAAACCCTTTAAATATTGAGATGCAAAAAAATCTATTACATCGTTTAGGCTCAATATGCCTAGCAAAGTATTGTTAAATGTTACAGGCAAATGCTGCACTTTATAAGTATTAAAAAACTCTAGTACAGTTTCTAGTTTACTGTCTAGGCTTGCTACAACAACGTTTTTTGTCATTAATGTAGATACAGGAGATTTTTTATTCATAGCTTAATTATTTTATAGAGCAAAGTTATGTTGGTTTGGTTGCACAATAAATGATATAAATCATTTAAAAACTTAAATAATGTTATACATTAATATGAGACTTTATTTAATGCAGTGCCTTAAAAGAATATCCTAGTTGGGTAAAATGTTCCAGCATTTTGGGTAATGCATATTCCAATCTTTCAAAAGCTTTTTCGCTATCGTGAAAAACAACAATACTGCCATCTTTGGTGTTGAGTAATACATTCTCTAAACACTTTTCTTTTGATAAGTGAATATCAAAATCGCCACTCAATACATCCCACATAATAATGCTATAATTCATTTCTTGCACCAGCCTAGCCTGAAACCTAGTAATGCGTCCATAGGGTGGGCGAAACAGTGTAGAGTTAATTACTGTTGCTGCCTGTATAATATTATCTATATACTCCTCGTCTTTGGTTTTATAACCATTCAAGTGATTGTATGTGTGGTTGCCTATAGCGTGGTCTTGATGAATGATATTGTGATAAATAGCGGGCTGTTCATCTACATTTTTACCAATGCAAAAAAAAGTGGCTTTGGCATTATACTGTTGCAATGTATTTAATACAAATGGTGTGGCTATAGGGTGTGGTCCATCATCAAAAGTCAAGTATATGGTTTTTTCGTCTTGCACCTTTTCGCTCCATATTAGCGATGGATATAATTTTTTAAGCAGCCAAGGTGTTTTAACTAAATACATATGTAGTTGGCTTATTGCTATTTCTGATTATCTCTCCACTCGTACACCCAACTGCTTTGCACCATTTCCAAGTGACCTTCATTGCTTTGTTCTCTTGTGCCTTCAAAATTGGGCAGGGTTAGAACCCATTCAAGTAAATCTGTAAATCTTACTCGGTAAATTTTGCTCTCAGTAAATTCATTGCCAAACTTTTCGTAAAGTTTAAGTGCAATGTCTTCGTAATCGTTCCAATGTATTGGTGGTTCAAAATGCGTCATA
>JAPLER010000043.1:0-2109 GCA_026391115.1 Bacteroidota bacterium
TTTTTGATGATTATTTCTATTTTATTGTGTTATTCTAAACTCTATAACTATGTTAAATAAAGGTATATCGCTTAAATTCTTTACTACGTGAACTACTGGCTCTGCAAACTTTACAGTATTTGCAACCTGAACGCCAGTGCCTGGTTTACCCAAAGCATATCTTGGATCGGTTAACTGTACTTGATTTAATCGAACAACCAATCTTTGTGCGTGACTATGCAATTCTCTTGTATCGCCAGCTTCCAATCTTTCTTCAAATATTCTAAACTCAGCGTCTTCATAAACAATTGTATTCTTTTTAGGTTCAACCCATTGTTCTGGTTTCGTTAATGGTGGATGATCTTTTTTTATTGCTACTTCAAAATATTTTCCTTTAGGCAAATCATAAGATTCATTCTCTAAAAAAACTACTAATTGTCCACGCTTTAATTTATGAAAACCTTTACTACTCTTAAATTTAATTTTGTCTAAAGCAACAATAATTCTTGAACCAATATTGTTTGTATTTGCATTTGTACAAACTGCACTATCACGAACAACTTGCACATATTGGTTACTAAATTCAAATGAATCTTTTGCAATATTTTATTAGCTCTAACAAATTGAACTGAAATCAATGAAAACAATATGGTTACTAAATACTTCATTTATTTTACTTTTTTATTTGCTACACATCTAAATCCTAAATGTTCCATTCCAGAATCTTGCGAACTTTTCATTCTTGCAGAACATCTGTAACCACTACAGTATGTATCACTACATAAAAACGAACCTCCACGCATTACTCTTTTTGTCGCTAAAGGCTCATCAGGATCATAACTTTTTGTTGGTCCTTTTGGATTGATGGTAAGCTTTAATTTACTACAAGTTGTGTAATAAGTATCGTTGTATAAATCTGCACACCACTCCCAAACATTGCCAGCCATATCATACAATCCATAACCATTTGGCTTAAATTGTTTTGCTGGTGCTATGCCATAAAAACCATCAGTCGTATCGTTTTTATAAGGAAATGTTCCTTGCCAAAAATTACATTTAGCAATAGATGAATCTACATTATCATTACCCCAACTATATACATTATTTACCAAGCCACCACGAGCAGCAAACTCCCATTCAGCCTCTGTTGGTAAACGCTTTCCAGCCCATTTGCAATAAGCAGTTGCATCGTACCAACTTATATGAACAACAGGATATTTTTGTTTACCAATAATATTACTTTCTGGCCCTTGAGGATGCTTCCAACTTGCACCCTGTTTCCATTGCCACCATTGGCTATAATCTTCTAAACTAACTGGCGATGAAGTTGGAGCAAAAGTTAATGAAGAAGCTTTTAACAACTCAGCATCTGGTTTAGATGTTCCTGCTGGTAATTCTTTTTTCATTTGCTCCCAATCAACATTTTTTTCAGCAGTAGTTATATAGTTTGTTGCTTTTACAAATGCTGCAAATTGTTCATTGGTAACTTCAGTTATATCCATATAAAACCCATCAACTTTTACTTTATGTTTTGGAAATTCATCTTTTCTTGCTTGATCATTATTTCCACCCATTTCAAAAGTTCCACCTTCAATCCAAACCATTCCATCAAGGCTTTTGCAACTTGTTGATGAATCTTTCTTTACAACATATTTATTGCTGCCAAATCTTTTAGGAATATTTGAATTACAACAAGATTTTTTTGCATCATTAGCAGGCTTTTTTGCAACAGTTTTGCTTTGGCAAATTGCAACAAAACCAATACTCACAAAGGCAATTAAACAAATAATATTTTTATAAAATAGTTTCATTAATTTTTTATTTAATCCAGCTTACACCAACATCTTTTTTTTCTAATTTCCAATTAGGATTAAATTGTGTAATTTCTTTTTCTGATAATGTAATTTGATGAACTTCTAATCTTTTATTGATAGTTTCAATGATAGATTTATTAATAGGTTTATTGCAAGTAATGAAACCATTTTTTAAAGAAAAATCTTTACTTTTTTTATTTAAAAATCCTTTTGCATCACTTGTTCCATTTGTATAAAAATTATCATTGCCATCATAAGTAGATGCAGCCTCACTTATTACAATTGGATTTTCATTACTGCCTTTAATATCAACCAG
>JAPLER010000043.1:2195-6423 GCA_026391115.1 Bacteroidota bacterium
TTTACATTTTTGGGAGCAATAAAAGGCTTTCCTTTACTTGGGTTTCCAATCCCTAATTTTATTGCAGGGCCATTTGAGTTGTAAACTGTATTGTAAGCAACAATTGCATTATCAGCTGCATAATATTCATTCAACTCACTTCCTTCTAAACCTGCCATAACAACTATTGGAGCTTTAAAACCTTTATCTCCACTTTCTAAATTTTCCAAGTAATTATTAAATACAGTTTGATTGTTATTTATCACTCTTAATCCAGTACTTGAATTTCTTCCAGTTTTTCCATTCAAATAATTTCCATAAACAAAACATCTTGCACCGTCACGCAAACACATTGAACCATCATTTGCATAAAATGAATTGAAACGGTAAATATTATCACAACTCTTATTGCTGATTACTTCGGCTTCTTTTCTTGCTTCTTCAAAATAATTAAACTCTATAATGTTAAAGCCTTTTGTAAAAGATGTTCTGCTATCACCAATCCTCAAATCCTCGCCACCATTGCTTTGCGACAATGTTCTATAACCAAAATAATTATGATGAATATGATGATGTGTTGAAGGTGCAGCATCACTTCCTGCTATAAAATCTTTATCTGTTTTATACCTTACAACTAAATAAGGACCTTGATTTGTTTTACCTGATAAATAACAATAAGACACTTCATTTTTAATTCCTTGCAAGCTTATCCAATTATTATTTACATTATCATTTTTAGGAGAATAGTTAATGACTGCACAGTTTGTAATGCAGCAATTACTTGAGTTTTGTGTAAATGACAACACATCTTCTTTATCTAAAGTTGATGTTCCTTCAAACAAAAAACCTTCAACTTTTAAGTATTGTCCATTCACTACAATGTTCGATTTTCCAGTAAACACAACCTTTCCTGCTGTTTGAGCTTTTGTTGAAATAACACTTTTTTCAGTTCCAATATTAATGGGAGAAAAGTTCAATGCAACATCTGTATAAGTTCCATCTTTCCATACTAATACATCGCCTGCAATAACTTTTTTTAAAGCAGCATTATACTCAGTAATATTACTTACTAAATATTCCGCAGCATTTAATGATAAGCTGTAAACAGACGTTATAAAAAACAATATGTAAGTTTTGAATTTCATTATTGTTTTTGCTGAGATTTAAAGAAGTCAATTATTTGCTGATACATTTTTTTAGATACTTTAGTGTATTTAGTTTCTTTAGCAACATTTACTTTTTCTAAAGGATCGTTTTTATAGTCATATAATTCCGTGCCAATAATGTAATCTTTATTAAATGGTTGACTGCTTCTATAATTATTACCCATCCATAAAGTAAATCTGTATTGTTGGTTTCTTATAGAGTAGCCCATTACTTTAGAATCTGCATAGCCAGATCTATCAGTTTCTGTGCCTCCATTACTACGTGGATATTGACTTACAGCATATTCTTTAACAACTGAAGTTGGCTTTTTCATTAAAGAGACTAAACTTTTTCCAGCCAAATTAGTTGGAATTTCTAATCCTGCTAAATCACAAAGTGTTGGAAAAATATCAACAAACTCTGTAGTAGAATTTGTTTTTGAAGACTTCACTTTTGGTGATGAAATGATTAATGGTGTACGGGTTGCCTGTTCAAAATTTGTGTGCTTGCACCATAAATTATGATCACCTAAATGCCAACCATGATCACCCCACAAAACAATGATTGTATTACTTGTTAAACCCAATGAATCCAATGTGTTTAACAAAATTCCAACATTAGCATCTGTATATGAAACTGCTGCATAGTAACCATGAATTAATTCTTTTTGTTTATCAACAGGCAATGTAATACCATAATTTTTCTGATCTTTGAAAGAAGTTAATGAAGGTATGTCAGTATAACCTCTTATCTCTCCTGCATTATGATAAGCTGCTTCTACAGCATTTGCTGTTTTCTCTTGAAATGGTGCTAAAGGCATTTCCTCTCTATTATATAAATCCCAATATTTTTTTGGAGAAACAAATGGCAAATGTGGTTTTGCAAACCCTACAGCAAAAAAGAAGGGTTCATTTTTTTTACTCAAATCAATTAAAATATCTTTTGCTTGCAAGGCGTTTGCTCCATCGTTATAAGCGTTGTCTGGCACATCAACACATTCTGTTGTTGGCTTTGCTTTAGTTCCTGCATATTCATTGGCATCAGCTTTTTTCATTCCTTTTGCCAAAGCTTCTTGCAAATATTTTTCTACAGTATCTTTTGTAGATTTCATTTGATACCTTTCTAAAGCTGGTTCTCCATACCCAGGAGCATAATATTTTTTTGCAGTTTTATAATAAGGCACTGACCAAGATGGTTTATCTAATTCCTTATCAACACAACGTGGATCATACACTTTACCAATACCTTGAGAAGAATATCCTTTACTTGCAAAATATTGTGGAATGCTTACTATATCTGGATTTTTATCACGCATTTTAGTTTTTAAATCCCAAATTTTTGTGTAGTCTGGTCGCATACCAGTCATTATACTTGCACGAGTAGGGCCACAAACAGCTTGCTGACAATAGTTGCTTAAAAACACTGTACCCATTTTAGCAAGTCTATCAATATTGGGAGTTTTTATTTGCTTATCTCCATAGCAACCTAATATTGGTTTTAAGTCATCAATAGCAATAAATAATACATTAGGCTTTTTCTTTTGCTCTTGAGCAAAAGAAAAGTTAGCTGCAATAAAAGTTATGCTTGTTAAACAAAATATGCGATATATAATTTTCATTTATTGTTTGTGTGCTTTTTTAATTCTTAATAAATTTTTCTATTTCTCCTGCATCAGTTTTTATAAAATAAATACCAGAAGTTAAGTTGCTTATATTTATCTTTTGTGTTTGATTAATACTAGTTGTTGATATTACTTTCCCTTCAGCATTAATAATTGTAGCATTTGTTTTTTGAGGAGTATATATTTCTACTAAACCCTGTACTACATTCGATTTTAATATTAGTCCAGTTTTTGCAAATTCAACTAATTGTATCTTACTGTAAGATGATTGACCATCTTTATCCAACATTTTTAATCTGTAATAATTAGCTCCTTGTTTTGGTTCAGTATGTATAAACGAATAACTATTTTCTGTAGAAAGTTGTTGAGATTTTATATATCCAATTTTAATAAAATCTTTTGCATTGGTTGAATATTCAATTTCAAACCCATCAAAATTTATTTCGTTGTTTGATGTCCATTTTAACAAAACTGTTCTATTATTTTTTTGTGCAATGAATGAAGACAAATTAATTGGAAGTATGTTTAATCTATCATTTAATTGTTTAATAAATAAACTAGGAATAGCAACAATTTTAGTTCCTTGAGATTCTATAAAACCAAGAGGCTCTGTGGTCATATCACCAACATTTGTTACGTTAGGGCAAACAGCACCAATAGCCCAATTGATTGCATCGCCTTGTGGATCTTGAATAATCATTTTTGCAGCTTTGCAATTCCAAAACATTGTTTGTGCACCAGCCCAGCCATGACCAGATCCTGAAGTCGTTCTATTTTGTACATCTTGGCTTCCATTGCCAGTAATGTTATCAAATAAAATTCCTGTTGACCAACGATGATGAGGACCAATATCACTTAACTGAAGTGTTGAACTACAATTGTAGAACACAACAGGGCCGCAGGTTCTGCTTCCATTTACATAGTCGTGCCTTCCATTTCTAGTAATACAATTTTTAACCAAACATCTTTGACCATCAACATTAAAAGAATATCTTCTACCACCATCTATAACAGATTTAGCATCATACATTTTACAACTATCAACTGTTATCCAAGCTGCTCCATCCAAAATATGTACTGCTGCATATCCAAAGCAATATACTTCTAAATTTTTTGCCCAACCATTAATCGTATTGTAAAATGTTACAGCTTCCCATCCATGGTTTTCATCAGTTGAAGAAGCATAAGTTGAAGAAATTCGCATATTCTCAATACCACATTTTTCAGTTCTTGCAGAAGTATATTTCATAACTTCTCCAGTAGCATAATTAGTATCTATAATATCCATAATTGGAGCATCAAGTGTTAGTACATTTCCACTAACTGCTTTTATTTTTCTTTCTGAATAAAGGTCGTATGCAGATGCTGTCCAGTTTGTAGCTGCTGGATCTAAAAAAGACAAGGAATCCATCTTCAATAACTTGATCCAAGAATCTTTTGGTATTCTATGAATCATTACATTATTACCAACAACAAAACTGT
>JAPLER010000375.1:0-4105 GCA_026391115.1 Bacteroidota bacterium
TTTGGCAAATGGTACGCTGCAATGGTTTGCCCAATTTGCCATAGTGTTATTTGTAGGCTTTATTTGCCTTATTTTCTTGCCCATTTATAACAGAAAAAAGTTGTAGAGTTTAACTTCTTTATTTACTAAATACTACTGGTATTATTTTTTTGGTTATAAAAAACCAACCCCCTATTTTAGCAACTCATTACTACTTTCTCCTCGATAATTTGTGCGTAACATTTTGATTTTTGTAAACCTACATTTTTAACAACGCTTTGCAAGCGTGTTAAAAATAATTATTATGTAACTGTTGCTCTATGTAAAAACATACCCGGCTGTATTGTAATTAGCTGCAACGCCAAATTATTAATTTATTAAAACAATTTAAAATGAAACAAACAAAATTGCTGTTGCTACTTGCAGTTATTTTAAGTAGCGTAATGGGAGGATGTAAAAAAGGAGTTGAAGATGCACCCAATAAAAATACCTTGACCGACAGTGAAATTATTGAAAAATACACTACAGTACCCAAAGGTTTAGACCCTGCACTAACAAAAATTGCTAATAAAATAAAAGAGCAAAATGATACTAAACCTTTTATAATAAATTTAGGTAATAAAGTTGGTTTGCCTCTTTGGGACAAAGCACAAATAAAACCCAAAAAGAAAAATACCAATGCAGCTATTGAAACTGTAGGTGACGATGAGACCATTACAGTGATTGTACCTTTATCTGCACCCAACACACAAGAAGTTGACGGTTTTTTTAGCTTGCGAGGTAAGTATTACTACAGTAACAGTTGCCGAATTTGATAAGTACAATTACGAAATATATGGATTTGGAAAACCTGACGGACAGCTAGATGCAGAGGAGATATTATTAATATGTTTACAGTTTCAAAGTACTATTTTTAGCAGCAAAATATTTGATGTAGTAGATAGTAGATTATTTGAAGCAACCAACCCAAGCCAAATTAATGATTTAGCTAAGAGTGTTTTTATGGGTGAAAAGGAAATTAATACAATGCCCAATGGAACAACATTTACTAGCAGAAAAATTTGGGTAAAAAGACATTATTGTGCCGATGATGTTGCAGTCTGTAACTACAACGATGGGCGTTGTTATGACTATTGGACTATAAATGTAATTACCGATTTTAATTTCAATAATTTAGGCGATTATTCTAGCAGTGATGTTACTAATTTTCTGAATTCAGGATTAGGTGGTGTTTTAGGAGGATGGGGTACAGGTGCTGTAACACTAAACGAAACAAATGTTTGGTTTTATGGTGGGTTTGATTCTTATCAACAAACTTTTATTGCAAATCCAGCAAATAAGCTAATTGTTAACAAGCTAATATCATTAATGAAACCCTACAACTACAGTAAAGAATCTAGAAATGCAACTAAAGCAGTAATGGATGCAATGCACTATAACGAAATTAATGGGCCATACAATCAGCAACATTTCAATGATATTATTAGTGGTTTATCAATGGGTTCAAAAGATGTAGACTATTTAGATTATTGGGAGCTTTTTATAGAGAATTTTTCGGAGTCGAGTAATAATGACCCTAGTGCCCCAGATTGGTTGAATTATTGGAATGCTACACTGAGTACTAACTTAAAATTTAATGTAGATTATTATACTGTTGACAACGCAGTTGATATAACTTATACTAGATACAACTATGATACAAAAACATATCAACCATTTAATTTTTCAACTCAGCCTTGGCAATATAAAGCAGATGTTTTACCACAAGCCAATTTTGTTAAATGGGTTGATGGTGACAATTGTCTTTTAAATGCTAAATTGATGATTAACAGTATGGGTTACGATTTTTCATCTTATGATGCAGTTGCTCAGAACGGAGTCAAACAAACTTTCTATTGTTACAATAAAGCAACTGGTTATGATGCTAACGAAACATTAAAAGCAGTAAGTTACATTGTAGAAAAAGTACAACAAGGAATACCAGTTGTAGTTGGTGTTGATGACAAGAAGGGGTCAAAAAATTTAAATGGATTGACTGATCACTATATAATCATCACGGGTATGGTAGAAGAAAATGGGGTAAAATATTTTACATTCGTTGAAACTGGAACTGAGCATTTAGATAAAGCATTTAAACCTAAAGGTAATAGATTAAAATTTTTAGCTGGCAAAGGACTTGTAGCAAATTGGAGTACAAAATATAAAATAGTTAAAGAAAAAAAAAAAAAAAATAAATAATTATTATGAAATTATATATATTAACTGTGTTGTTAGTCTTGTCAAGTTACAAGTCTACTGCACTTCAAATAGATACAACCTTTCTTTTAAAGAATGAATCACAATCAATTTTTATTGATACAAGCAAAAAATCAAGAGGTTATGAATTATTAACACGCTTTAAACTTGATAGCAATTTTTTTAATAAATATTCATTATCAATAAAAAAAAATAATGGTGTAAATAATCAACTAAAAAAAATTAGTTTAGATAGTTCATTACCTAAGCGTTGGGTAAAAATAGTTTTGTATAAAAATAAGTTTTACGCATATAGTCCCTGCGACTATTTGTATGATTATCGATTTACTATAACTGATAGTTGTTTTGTTGATTATACAGATTTATTAAGCCCAGAACAAATTCTCAATTATGGCAAAATAAATTCATCAAAGTATTTCTTTCAGATTACTCAAATTGTAGGTACAAAAAAAGTATTCTTTCACATTATTAATAAACAAAAAGGGATAGCAATTGTTGAACAAATAATTAAAGGAAAACGAAGTTTTTGTTTAATGATTGATATTGAAAAAATAAGAGAAATACCAATTATTGTAAATCATTGCATAGAAAGAGCTGATGAATATGAATTTAGTGAGCCAGATTATAAGAAATTGTTAAAAAAAGTTAAGTAACTATATAGTTTTTCTGTATTTGTTGGCTTGATATCTATCTTCCTCTTTCTAATTTTTTTTTATCTACATAAAAGTAAAATATTGTATGTCAAAATACAGAAAGCTATAGAACAAAACCATAACCTATGAAATACTTATTTTCTATATTTTTTTTGTTAATACTTAAGGTTTCTTACTGTACAAATTCTAATGATACTTTTCAGAAAAGAGATAATAAAAAAATTAGTAACGAAAAATTGGAAGTTAAATCCGCTGCAATAAAGATGTTAAAGTGGTTCTTTAATGTGCACAGTAAGACCCAAAGAACTTTTAAGAAATTTTATATCAAAGGAGAAGAGGGAGATTCTACTAATCCGTATAGGATAGATTTTGAAGGCGTGCAGGAGTATTTTGATTATTTAAAAAAGACCAACTTGTTTTCCCAAAAATTTACTGAAGATTTACTTGTTTACTTTAAAAAATGCGACTCCAATTTTATAGCCGTAAAGCAATTTGAAAAAATCCCACTTGGGTTTGAAAGTAGTATAATTACTAAAGATTTGGATCCTATGGGTGTGGAGAAAAATATTAATAAATCTGTAATTTCTTCTTATAAAAAGGTTGGCAATACTGTTTATTTATCTTTAAAGTTTGATAATTTTTACACCTATACCTTTATAATAACAAGGTATAATGGCAAATGGCTCATTGATAATATTAATGGAGATTTTCCACCACTTTATTCAACACCTATATAATATTTTTTTTCTCTTGTTTTTATAACACAAACACTTAAACAAGTTGCAGGCATTTACACCTGCAATTATTTATAACAATTAAAAACAAATGCGTATGCCCATTAGTAATTTAGGCACAAAACACGTAACTGCAACGCAAATAAGCGATGCAAACACACACTTAGCAGCAATAGAAGCCATTGCTGTAGCTATTACACAAAACCTTACCGATGAGGAAAGAAAAAAGTTTGGTAGTGTAAACGAGCAAAATAAATTGTTGGTAAACAAGGTCAATGATTACCACACCAATCAGCCGAGCTTGCAAAGCCCTGATGTGGATTGGGCTGAGTTTGATAAAGATTTTACTGACCGTGATTTTGCTGGCAAAGCAATAAGTCGTTTAGAAGCATTAATAAAAATGTTTAGCGATTTTAAAATTGTTCATGATTACGACAATTATCAAAACAGCCTTACCGATTATTCTTATGCTCAATATAAAGC
>JAPLER010000375.1:4144-5224 GCA_026391115.1 Bacteroidota bacterium
TCTTATGCTCAATATAAAGCTAGTACCAATACACCTGGCTTTGCAGCAAAAGAGGCAGAGTTGAAACAGTTTTTCCCTCGCACAGGTAGTGGTGGCGATACACCACCTGCAAATGGTTAAAATTTTAGGTTAAACACCCAAACGTTTAGGTAGTACTACCTAAACGTTTGGGTGATTTTTATATATGTTTAGGTAAATTAATGGAGCTTTTAGGCACTTGTACCTAAAAGCTAGGGTAGTTGATGTATATTTTTGGGTTATGTAAAGATATTTTTAGGTAACAAACCCAAAACTTTATCAATTGCGACTAAACTTTTAACCTTCACACCCAAAAATTGCTTACCACAACCTAAACACATCTATATTTAACCTAAATATTTGGGTAAAATGCTTTTTAGTCATTATACGCCTTTGTAATATCTACATTTTCAAAAGTGTTTATAGCAGCACCATCTAATCCTTTGGTAAATATTACTTTGCCTAACACATCAGATGTTACAGATTGTGTAGCAATTAATGGTTTTATAACAGGGTAAATAACTCTTAAAAAAGCATAAAACAAGTTGGGTTCTTTTCTTTTTTGTACAGGATATATATAACCTGGTCTAAAAATATACAACTGCTTAAATGCAGTGGCTATAAGGTAGTTTTCGGCAATGCCTTTATATTTTGCAAAAGATACTTTGCTTTTCTCGCTACGGTCTGCACCTGCACCACTTAAAAAACATACAGTTGCATTGGGGCTATATTGTTTAATAGCATTGGCAAAAGCAATGGTATAATCTACAGTTATTTTTTTAAACTCAGCGTTGGGTACTGCACCTGTGTAAACACCAATACAGAAATAAGCAATGTCGCAGTTAGCCAAACTATTTTGTATGGTTTTATAATCTAAAAAATTATCTAACACCACTTCTTTTACTTTGGCGTTAATAGTGCTGCTAGGCTTTCTTACTATTGAAATAATTTCGGCAATTTCGGTAGAGGCTATGCAATGTTGTAACACAATATTACCTATCATTCCCGATGCTCCTGTAATAACTACTTTCTTCATACTGCAACATTAAATATTAAGTGGCA
>JAPLER010000254.1:0-1922 GCA_026391115.1 Bacteroidota bacterium
GAGTGGCGATAATGTTTTTATTATTAAAGGCACAAATACAAGCACACCATCTCTTAGCGATTTTATTTGGGGTTACTCTACTCGTAGTTGGATAACAAGTAGTTCAACCAATGCCAACACTTCATATCTTCCATCAACATTAATAAGTTATAGCACCACACATTCATCTGCAAGTGTTAATGATGGATATTTTGCAAATGGTTCATCATCAACAACAAGTTTAACTATATCCAACACTGATAAATGTGCTATAATTAATTTGATTATTAATCCTGCAAAATGGTACACTTCTACTTCATCAACCGCACTATCTCCACCCGATTATAACATTGGTTTTGCCACAACTATTAGTTATGCAAGTAGCACCTATTGTAAATCAGGTAGTGCATCAGTAACATTAACTGGCACAAGTGGTGGCATTTATAGTGGCAGCAGTGGTTTGTCTATCAACTCTTCTGGAACAATTGATTTAGCTGCATCTATTGCAGGTATTCAATATGCTTATTATACTTATATATTTGGTGGATGCTCACAAACGACTTTTACAACTGTTGTCATTAGCAGTGGCACAACAGCTAGTTTTACTATTAACACTAATCCTCAATGTTTAAGTGGTAATAATTTTGTTTTTACTAATACTTCTACAAATGGTTTGGGTGTTGTAAGTAATTTGAATGGAGGTGGTGCTGCCTCTAATATTGCAGTTGCTCTTTCTAACTTTAACATTAGTGTTGCTAGTGGCAGCAAATTATTAGTAAGAATGTATGTTTTTGGTGGTGCAACAAATAGTAGAAGTTTGTATAATAAAAATGTAACTATAAGTGGTAGTACATCAGTAGCATCAAGCGTTAACTGGGCTTTAACCAGTGATGCAACTACAAACACCACAACAGGTAGTGGGGTTACAAGTAATGGAGAAACTATTGGTAGTGGTATAACAGATGGTGGTTTTGATGCTACAAATGGGCATCAACTTACCAGCAACACCACTTGGCCTACTAATCTTAACACAAGTTATTATGAACAATTTAGTGTAAGTGTTAGTGGCGGCACAGCTTTTAGTTTTAATAGTCTTACAGCCACACAAAGAATTGCAAATGGCAGTGGCACTATCAATTTATTATTTTTATATTCAACCGATGGAGGCACTACTTTTAATGTATTACCTTCAAGTGCAACAGTTGCTGGTTCAAGCACAGTAAATAACTTAACCTATAATTGGAATTTTGGAGATGCTACAATATCTACTGCAACTAGCCCAACAAAATCTTATTCATCAATAAATACTTATACAGTTTCTTTAACGGTAAGTGATGGTGTTTGCACTTCTGCTAATACTTCTCAAACTGTAACGGTAGCAACGGGTCCAACCATTACTACTCAGCCATCGACAACCAATATAAGTTATTGTATAAATACTATGGCTACTGCATTAAGTGTTGCTGCAACAGGCACAAGTCCAACATATCAATGGTATAGCAATACAACTGCAAGCAATAGTGGTGGGACTTTAATTAGTGGTGCAACATCAAACAGCTATATACCCCCCATTTCAAGCGTAGGTATAACTTATTATTATTGTGTTGTGTCAGATGCTTCTTGTAGTTTAACAACAAATATTAGTGGAAGTATAACTGTAAACGCAAATCCAAGTATAAGCAGCCAACCCAGCACATCTGCTCAAACACGTTGTCAAAATGTTGCTGCAACAGCATTAAGTATTATTGCAACAGCAGGTAGTGGTAGCATTAGTGGTTATCAATGGTACAGCAATTCTACCAACAGCAATAGTGGTGGCATTTTAATTAGTGGAGCAACATCAAGCAGCTACACACCGCCAACTACAAGCATAGGTACAACTTATTATTACTGCATTGTAACCAATAGCAATACTTGCAGCACAACCAGCAACGTAAGTGGTT
>JAPLER010000254.1:1963-4154 GCA_026391115.1 Bacteroidota bacterium
GTAAATGCTGGACCAACCATTTCTGCACAACCATCAAGTAGTGCTGTAACTTATTGTAGAAATAGCACTTCAACAGCATTAACAGTTGCAGCTTCTGGCACCGGTACAATAACCTATCAATGGTATAGCAATAGTAGCAATAGCAATAGTGGCGGTTCAAGCATTAGTGGACAAACTTCAAGTAGCTATTTTCCACAAACCACAACTGCCAACACCAGATATTATTATTGTATAGTAAGTATTGGTAGCTGCAGTGTTACTAGCACGCAGAGTGGTGCAATTACTGTTGTTAATAATCCAAACATTAGTAGCAACCCAAGTACATCTGCACAAACTATATGTATAAATGCAACAACAACGGCGTTAAGTATTACAGCAACAGCAGGTAGTGGTAGCATTAGTGGTTATCAATGGTATAGCAATTCTACCAACAGCAATAGTGGAGGCACTTTAATTAGTGGAGCAACATCAAGCAGCTACACACCGCCAACTACAAGCATAGGTACAACTTATTATTACTGCGTTGTAACCAATAGCAACACTTGCAGCACAACCAGCAACGTAAGTGGTTTAATAACAGTAAATACCGGACCAACCATTTCTGCCCAACCATCAACTTCTTCAACAAATTATTGTTTGAATGCAACTGCAGCATCATTGAGTATTACAGCAAGCAATGCAACATCTTATCAGTGGTATAGCAATACAACAAATTCAAATAGTGGTGGAACATTGATTGCCAGTGCAACATCATCTTCTTACACGCCATCAACCTCAGCTGCTGGTACAACTTATTATTACTGCATTGCAACAAATTCGTGTAGCAGTGTTACAAGCAGTGCAAGTGGTGGTATAACAGTATTTAATAATCCAAGTACACCAACACTTACGCCAAGTTCAGTTTGTGAAGGTAGCACTGCAACTTTTACAGCAAGTGGAGGAACTATATTTGAGTTTACAAAAAATGGAGTTTCACAAGGTTCACCAGATACAACAAGAACCAAAATATTTACATCAATCAGTGCAAGTGATGTAATTTGTGTAAAATCATACTCACCAAGTATTGATGGATCATTAACATCATCAGAATGGGGAACTGCTTTAGCTACATCTTCTGGTGGTGCAACAAGTGGTTTTGGAAACAATAGAATGGATGCATTGTACTTAAAAAATGATAACACATATTTATACGGTGCTATTGCTGGAAATCTAACAGATGATGCACAGGGTAATAAAATTCTACTCTTTATTGATAGCAAGAGTGGAGGTTACAATACTATTAGCAGTTGGAGCAATAAAGGCATCAGCGGGTTTTACTCTACACAAAATCTAAATAACTGCATCACTTTTGACGCAGGATTTTTTCCTGATTACATTTTAGTTATTAATAGAGGTGATGGTAGCATTACGGGTGATGTTTATTTTGATTTAATAAATATGCAGACTGGCACAAAAACGTATCTCGGTTCTGCGAATTCCTCAAAATATTTAAATTTTCAAGCTAATAGTGGTACTGGGGATTATACAAAAGGCTTTGAGTTTGTGTTTCCATTAAGTAGTATTGGCAGTCCAAGTGGTTCATTTAAGGTATTTGCTATGATTGTAAATAACCCTGGAACATCTGGTGCTAATACTTTTTTAAGTAATCAATTTCTAGGAAAAGCCAATTCTGGAGAATCAAATTATGGTAATGGCTGTGTGGATTTTAATGCTGCACCTCCAAATCCTATTTCATATTCACTTTCTAGTGCAAGTTGTTATACACAAACTTGTGCAACGATTAATCCTTTACCAACTGTGGCTGCCATCACAGGAACAACATCTGTCTGTATGGGTAGCACAACAACTTTAAGCAATACAACAAATGGTGGTGTATGGAGTTCTATAGTAACAGGCGTTGCTACAATAAATAGCAGTGGTGTTGTTACACCTGTTAGTGCTGGAACAACAACTGTAAAATATGTTGTAACAAATGGTAGTGGTTGCAAGGATTCTGTATCAACTACTTTCACTGTGAATGCTTTACCAACTGTTGCTACCATCACAGGAACAACTTCTGTTTGTATGGGTAGCACAACAACTTTAAGTGATGCTACTAGTGGTGGTGTGTGGAGTTCTACAGTAACAGGCGTTGCTACAATAAATAGCAGTGGTGTTGTTACACCTGTTAGTGCTGGAACAACAACTGTAA
>JAPLER010000297.1 GCA_026391115.1 Bacteroidota bacterium
CAGTCGTTATGTTTATCCCAAAATTCTCGAAGTATCTTTTTTGCTATAACTCTCAACTAAATAAATTTTGTCAAACATAAGAAAAGTTACCGATATGGGAATATATTTATTTTGTCTCTTTAAAATTGAGGTTGGTCAAACAGCATTTCTGCCAACGAAAAAGGCTTGGCGTTGTTGGGGAATTAGTATTCCGTCAGCCCATAACCAAAGCCCAATAATTGCAATATTGCTGATGTTTTATTCATAAGCCAAATTTATAACGTCCTTTAGGTTTGCATTTCAAAAATATCATTAAAGAACTATTACTATTATATTTTCTTTTTTTGCTACTTTTTTTCTTTTACAATTCACATTAATTTGTTAATAAACCTAACCAACAGCAGTGGCACATTAATATAACGTCAGAGAATTAATGCTCATGGCTTGATAAAATCCACTGCTGTTTTTTCCCTTGGTGTCCATATAGTAATTAGGGTTAAATACCCATTATCAAGGACTAGGACGATGGGGTAAAATCGGTTAGATATTTTTCAAATTTATTTAATAAAAAACAAATGGAAACAACAAAATTTTATCTTGGCATTGATGTCTCTAAACTATGGTTCGATGCATCTCTTTTAACCTTAGTTCATCATCAAAAACAACCCATCATTACACAACGTTTTGACAATAGTACAGATGGTATGAAAACTTTCAAATCCTGGTTAAAAAGCAATGCTGTCAGTTATGATGAAAATACACTTATTGTTATTGAAAATACTGGAGTGTATCATAGGCTTATCTGGAGCTTTTGCAGCAAGCACAACTTGAATTTACATATTGGTAATGCAGCACATATTAAATGGAGTTTAGGTATTACCCGTGGCAAGAATGATGTGATAGACAGTCAGCGTTTATGTATGTATTGTTATAAACAGGCAGATGAGCTACAAGCCACACCACCATTGAATCCTATATTTATTCAATTAAAAGATTTAATGACTTCAAGAACCAGATTGATTGCTCAATTGCATAGCACTAAAAATTATGTAAAAGAAATCAAGAGCACCAATGATATATACCTATTAAACATTCTTGAAAAATCGCACAAAGCTGCTATCGATGGCATTAAAAAATCAATAACACAAATAGAAGCGGCAATAAGAAAAATAAATCAGCGGTAAACAATTAGCTAGTTATGCAGGTGTTGTACCATTTGAACACAGCAGTGGTACCAGTATAAAAGGGAAAAACCGTGTACACAAAATGGCTAATAAAGAACTCAAACGAATGTTACATATGTGTGCCTGAACCAGCATTAAATATATACCAGAATTTAAAGACTACTTTAATAGAAAAAAGGCAGAAGGTAAAAATGGAATGCTTGTATTAAATGCTATCAGAAATAAACTGGTATTAAGAATAGCTGCTGTTGTTAATAACCAAACACCCTACGTGAACAACTATCAAAAAATAGCTTAAATTTTATTTGTTTTATCCATAGTAATCAAGCCAGTCGTGCAAAAACATCAACAGGATGGTTCTATGGATTTAAATTGTTTTTAGTAGTCAATGCCTTTGGAGAGATTGTAAAAGTATCTTTCACAACAGCCAATGTTGCTGATAATAATTTGCAACAAATGATTAAAATATTTAATAAATTACAAGGATTGGTTTTTGCCGATAAAGGATTTATTAATCAAAATGCAACACAAGAATTACTACAAAAAGGACTGCATTTAATTACTGGAATCAGAGCTAATATGAAAAACAAATTGATGCTACTATCCCATAAAATGCTGCTTAAAAAAAGAGGAATGATTGAATCGGTTAATGATATTTTAAAAACCGTTTGTGACTTAGAGCATACAAGGCACAGAAGTCCTGTTAATGCTCTTATTAATGTTTTTGCAGCTTTATGTGCTTATACTTTTTTAGAAAGACTACCATCTATCTTTAAGTAAAACACCCAA
>JAPLER010000272.1 GCA_026391115.1 Bacteroidota bacterium
AGGTAAACCACTGCATCTGCCCATTGTTCAATGCTTAGGTTTTCAATGTTTAAACTTGGATAATAATAACGCAGCAAATAGTTGTAATAAATTATGCTGCCTTTTGTAGCTTTAGCTTTGGCAACGTCTAAAGCTCTTCCAACTCCCCCTCTACAACCTCAACCAATCCTTGTAGTTTTTTACCTAAGCCCAGCAAATATTTTGGCTCTTCAAAAACATCAGTATCGCCACCCAAGAAACAAGCTTTAGCAAGTAGTTTATTACTTTGCATTGGTTTGGTACTGGCAATTACACTACTGGCTTCAATGGCACTTACATCAGGGTTTTTAAAGTAGGCTGTTTTTTGTTTGTCTTCAGTTACATACTTGAAGATTTTTTTATGTTCTTTTTTCCAGTTCTCAATTACCTCTTGGGTAGTTTGTTCTGCTGTTAAATATTGCTTTGTCATTGTGTTTATCTTTTTGGGTGAATAAATAAATTAGTAGTTAAAAGCCGTTTAATTGCTGTTTAAATTCCGTAAAGAATATCAACAGCAACAAATGATAATTTGATTTCCATACTGGCATCTCCTTGTTTCATTCCTTTTGGAATTGATGTAAATTGTGCTTCAAGTATTTTGTCTTTTACTATATCAGTAGTTCCTTCAGCTACATATTGCACTTGAATGTCAAACACCAAATCCAATAAATCTGCTAATGGGTTGGTTGCTTTAGCAGCCAACAACATTGCTTCAACTTCACTTTGTTTCAGCGTTAAATCGCCACTGCATTTTTGGTTACCACGTTGTATGCTTTTGGTTTTGCTACCTCTACCATACACAGGCTTTTTATCCTCTTCTTTTTTGTACTGGCAATCAGTAATGCCCTCGAACACTCTGCCAAGAAATGCAACTTTTAAATCTCTCCAACTGAACTCCATATTAAAAATTTTAAGTTTTAAAAAATTGGTTTATAAAAAGATTACTTCTACTAAAACCTAAGTAGTAGTGGTGTAACCTATTTTTACGTTAATCGTTTTTGCCTGTCCTTTTCTCACAATCGAAATGGTAGCATCAACTTTGTCATTAACAATATCGCTGTTTACATCTACAACACAATTAACCCCATTTATTTCCGTCTTTTTGTTATTGCTTGGTGTAATCATTTGTTTACGAATGGCGTTTTCAACTTGGCTCTCCCAATCACTGGCAACAGCACTATCAATTTTGCCAGTTGATGAGTCAATGTCAACATCATCATTTAGCTTTTCAGTTAAAATGTCGTAGCCAATGCGATGCACTTTGTTCATAACTCTATTCCAACTAATGCTACTGTAATCGCTATCAATAGCAGTCATTGTAGGGTCGTCATTAAAGAAGTACCCACTTTTACCACCCACTTTTATAGGGAATAATAAACCAGTATTTTCTAGTGCAGTGCGTGCATTTTTTACGCTGGTAGCGTTGGCAGCTGTTGCATCAGGCAAAAAAGCTGTATCAGTTAATTTGCCACTAGCTACACGTCCAATATTTTGGTGTACTTGGTGTTTTGCCAACCAACCAGCAAGAATGCCCATACTTGGCAAGCCGTCATTTTTTTCGCAGTAAATATTTACTGCTACACTATCATTGCTTAATGTGCTTCTATTGGGTACATTGCCAACTGTTGCAATTGCAAAACCAAGACCAGGGAGACAAACACACAAAGGCGTATTTTCTTTTGCATACAAATCAATAATTTCATTGGCCTTGGTCATAGCCGCCCACACATCAGCATCTACGCCACTTGTAATGGTTGCAGAGTCGCCACTTGGTACTTTA
>JAPLER010000114.1 GCA_026391115.1 Bacteroidota bacterium
TTCTATTAAACAAATGGTTTTGGTATGGTATTATTTTGATAGTTAGTTATTTAATGGTTTCTACCTTGCCAATGCTAGCCCTGAAGTTTAAAGGTGTAACATTAAAAAAATTCTTACCATTCATTATTATACTTCTTGCAAGTATAATAACAGCATTATTCCTAGGCTGGGTTGCAGTGCCTATAGGTTTTGTGGTATATGTTGCTGTTAGTTTAGTCACAAACCGTAGTAAGTAATCCTATCATTTTCAAATATGTAAACCTTAGTAATTGATTATTACTAAGGTTTTTTGTTTAACCCATAATCGTGAGAAATGACATTTAATGTTTTTATAATTCAAAGAAGTGACAAGGTTGCATAATATCGAAATTAACATAAAGCCTTAACTGCTATTTTGGCTTTTGAATTTGTGTGGCAAAATAGTTGCCTGCTGTGGTTACAACTTTAATTAATCATTTAAAAATTAAATAACATTATGGCTACGAAAAAGCTAAACGTTACACCTCTACACGATAGAGTGATTGTAAAAGCAGACGCTGCTGAAACTAAATCTGCTGGTGGTATCATTATTCCTGATACTGCAAAAGAAAAACCACAACGTGGAACTGTAATAGCTGCTGGTCCTGGAAAAAAAGACGAACCAGTTACTGTAAAAGTTGGTAACGCTGTACTTTATGGCAAATATGCTGGAACAGAAATCACAATTGATGGTCAAGATTTATTGATTATGAGAGAGAGTGATATACTTGCTATTGTATAGTCAATTCAAAAATAAAAGTCAAAACCCAAAAGTTCTTGGCTTGACATTCAAAATTTATAATTCAAAATTTAAAATTACTTAAGTAATGGCAAAACAAATATTCTTCGACATCGAAGCAAGAAACAAAATGAAAAAAGGCGTTGACACTTTGGCTAACGCTGTTAAAGTAACTTTAGGACCCAAAGGTCGTAATGTAGTTATTGATAAAAAATTCGGAGCTCCACAAGTAACTAAAGATGGTGTTACAGTTGCAAAAGAAATTGAATTGGAAGATGCTATTGAAAATATGGGTGCTCAAATGGTGAAAGAAGTAGCTTCAAAAACTGCAGATATTGCAGGAGATGGAACTACAACTGCAACTGTATTAGCTCAAGCTATTATTGGCGAAGGTTTGAAAATGGTAGCTGCTGGTGCAAACCCAATGGATTTGAAAAGAGGTATTGATAAAGCAGTTTCATTAGTAGTTGATAACTTACGTTCTCAATCTCAAACTGTTGGAAACGACAGCAAAAAAATTCAACAAGTTGCAACCATCTCTGCTAACAACGACGAAACGATTGGTAAATTAATTGCTGAGGCTTTTGTAAAAGTTGGTAAAGAAGGTGTAATTACCGTTGAAGAAGCAAAAGGAACAGATACAACTGTTGATATTGTTGAAGGTATGCAATTCGATAGAGGTTATATCTCTCCATACTTTGTAACAAACAGCGAAAAAATGCAAGCTGAATTGCAAAATCCCTATATCTTAATTTATGATAAAAAGATTTCTGCAATGAAAGATATTTTGCACATACTTGAAAAAGTAGCACAAAGTGGTCGTCCATTAGTAATTATTGCTGAAGATTTAGAAGGAGAAGCATTGGCAACATTGGTTGTAAATAAATTACGTGGTACTATTAAAGTAGCTGCAGTTAAAGCTCCAGGTTTTGGTGATAGAAGAAAAGAAATGTTAACTGATATTGCTATCTTAACTGCTGGAACTGTTGTTAGCGAAGAATTAGGTCACAAATTAGAAGCTGCTGATTTAACTTTCTTAGGTCAGGCTGCAAGCATCACAATTGATAAAGACAATACAACAATAGTTGGTGGAAAAGGTGCCAAGAAAGATATTACTGCAAGAGTAAATCAAATTAAAGCACAAGTTGAAAATACAACAAGCGATTACGATAAAGAAAAACTACAAGAGCGTTTAGCTAAATTAGCTGGCGGTGTTGCCGTTCTTTATGTTGGTGCTGCTACAGAAGTTGAAATGAAAGAAAAGAAAGACAGAGTGGATGATGCTTTACACGCAACTCGTGCTGCTGTTGAAGAAGGAATTGTACCAGGTGGTGGTGTTGCTTACTTACGTGCTATTGATGCTTTAGAGCCTAAAGTAAAAGGTCAAATAGCAGATGAGCAAACAGGTATGGCTATCGTTCGTCGTGCTTTAGAAGCTCCAATGAGAACATTAACTGCTAATGCAGGAATTGATGGTTCTATTGTGGTTCAAAAAGTTAGAGAAGGTAAAGGAGATTTTGGTTTCAATGCAAGAACTGAAGTTTATGAAAACTTATTTAAAGCTGGTGTTATCGATCCAACTAAAGTAAGCCGTGTAGCTTTAGAAAATGCAGCTTCAATTGCAGGTATGTTGTTAACAACAGAATGTGTAATTGCTGATAAACCAGAACCAAAAGGTGCATCAATGCAAGCCTCAAAGCAAACGCTTTGGGGCTTTTTATTGAACATTTCTTTCAACAATTAAAATGCTAGATATTATGAAAATGAAATTGAAACATTGGTATTGTTACCTAAAAAAAATATTAGGATTTGATAAAGACGATGATGTGTTTGATAATCCTTACGCTATTTTTTAATAGAATTTAAAAAAACGTCCTAAGCTAGAATGTTTAGGACGTTTTTTATACGCATATTTCTTATCAATTTAAAGCATATAGAATTTAAGAGAGTCAATATTGGATTTATTGTGTGTGAATAGGGATGTGTAAGATTAGTTTTGAACTATTTTAGTGCAGTTCATCAAGTGTATTGCTTTCAACAATATTTTCGCAACTTCTTACTAACCATAGTACAATGCTTTTCAACTCGTTTGAGTTTGCAATATTTTTTCCAATAGTTACTATACTATTTTTCTTAATTCCTCATAAATTAAGGAGGATATTGCTATTGTTAAGTAGCTGTATCTTTTATATGTACTTTAAGCCAGAATATATATTAATACTGGCTTCTATAATTGTTATA
>JAPLER010000263.1 GCA_026391115.1 Bacteroidota bacterium
CGTATCAGCTTTTTAAAACAAAATCAATTTGAATTTGACAATGAAACAGTGTTGAATACGGTGTTAATGGGTCATAAAAAAATGATGGAAGTGATGAAAGCCAAAGATGCTATTTATATGGATCCTGAAGCTACCGAAGATGACTATATGAAAGCTAGTGAGTTAGAAGGTGAGTTTGGCGAAATGGGTGGCTATACTGCTGAAAGTGATGCTGGCAGCCTATTAGGAGATTTGGGTGTAAAGGAAGTGTATCACCAAAGTTTAATGAAAGATATACCAAGTAATATGAAAGTGCGTGTATTATTGGCACAAGCTTTATTTGGGAATCCTGATATATTACTATTGGATGAGCCTACCAATGGTTTGGACATTGAAACCATCGGTTGGCTCGAAAATTTCTTGGCAGATTATGAAAATATTGTACTTGTTGTAAGTCACGACCGTCACTTTTTAGATGCTGTTTGTACCCACGTTTCAGATGTGGATAGAAGCAAGATTAAAACCTTTACAGGTAACTATACTTTCTGGTACGAGAGTTCTCAATTAATGGCTCGTCAAATTAATGACAAGAACAAAAAGAACGAAGACAAACGTGCTGCATTGCTTGATTTCATTGCACGTTTTAGTGCTAACGCCAGTAAAAGTAAGCAAGCAACTTCTCGTAAAAAAGCATTAGAGAAATTAACGATTGAAGAAATAGAACCATCCAACAGAAAATACCCAGGCATTATTTTTCAACCATTGCGTGAAGTTGGCAATCAAATCTTAAACGTTGAAAACCTAAGCAAAACTGTTGATGGCAGAAAACAATTTGATAAAGTAACTTTTACGGCTGTTACCAGTTTTTTTGAAATTATTAACGACAACCAAACTGCCGATACTGGAAAGTTTGAATGGGGCACCACCATTACCAAAGCATATTTACCAGTAGAAAATAATGATTTTTTTACCGAAGGTTTAAATTTAATGGATTGGTTACGCCAGTATGTACCACCAACAGTTACCGATGCTGACGAACCTTTTATCAGAGGCTTTTTGGGTAAAATGTTATTTACTGGAGATGATATTGCTAAGAAAACAAATGTATTGAGCGGAGGAGAAAAAGTGCGTTGTATGGTAAGCCGTATGATGTTGCAAAACCCTAATTGCGTAGTGCTTGACCAACCCACCAATCACCTTGATTTGGAAAGTATCCAAAGCTTTAACGAAGGTTGTCAAACCTTTCCTGGCATTGTGTTAATCACTTCTCATGACCACACGTTTATGCAAACTGTTGCTAACAGAATTATAGAATTAACACCAAAAGGAATTATTGATAGATTAATGACTTTCGATGAATATATGGAAGATAAAAGAGTGAAAGAATTGAGAGAGGAAATGTATAACTAGTATTATTTTTATCTATAATTAAAATACAACAAAAAACCTCGAAGCATCGCTTCGAGGTTTTTTGTTGCTACCAGCTACTTACCATTAACCACTAGCCCATTACACAATTGTAGAACTACTTACCACTGTGCTTAAACCACTTACGCTAGCACTATTAACAATTGCAACTGCCACTTTCACAGGCTTCAT
>JAPLER010000281.1 GCA_026391115.1 Bacteroidota bacterium
AACCTTTCGTTTAGAGAGGTAGCTGCATAGCCACATAAGAATTCAAGTTCCTTGATTAATAAATGCGATAGTGTATGTACTAAAATAAATTTAGCAAGGTGTTTCTCGTCAAGAAATTTTTCTTTTTGAAGAATTTCAGAGTGTGCTACTCTTTCTCTTAATAGTTTAATACGTTCTGAAAATGCTGGTGTTTCATTAAAATGTTTGAAAAACCAATCATCTACTTTTTTCTTATCAAGGTCAATAAAAATGCCTTCGCCAAAACTTTCTGTTGCCAATAAATATTGAGTATTTACAGCTTGCGTAGATGTATATTTAATTTTTATAGGGGTATGAGTATCACCATCACGAATAAATAAATCTTTATCTAACGGCTCTTGTCTTGTGTATGCAGTTTGAACAGTTGTAAGCAGCATTTCCGTATCTTGATTTTCATAAGTTAAATTACTGTTTTCTTCTTCCTTATGATTTGGATGCTCTAAAATAAACTTGAACTCTTTTAGACGATATTGAATTTCAGCCTCAAAGTTTCCATCTTCTTTTTCGTCAATAAAATCATCTATTGTTTGTTTGTCATAATTATCAAAGCTGATGTAAAGTATTTCTTTACTAACTCCATTTGAGAGAAGTTTTCTGATTTTTGGTTTATCTTCTTCTTTAATTTCTTGAATTTTTTTAGGCAAATAAATACTATTGATACAAAGAGGATAATAAACACTATTACTTGTTCTTATTACAGGCTTAAATTGTTTAGTTTTATCTTTACCAATTCGTAAACCAAACAAACCAGCAAGTGTTACCTCTCTGCCATTTGCACTACAACCACTGCTTACACACTTAACTCTAATACCGGCTAAATCAGCAAATGTTTCTGAACGTAAGTATCTTAAATCTTGATTTTCGCAACACTTCTTTGTCCAATCAATACGAATGTTCCCCCCATCAGCATCTTCTTCCTTTACATTTTTCTCAGCAAGATTCCATCTATCCCAAGGCAAATCTCTTATGTCACCATTAGGTGCAGTCATAATAAAACGAACTTGTTCTAATTCAAAATATTTTTTAGACTTTTTTTCATTTTTTGCTTTCTCAAAACAGTGATAACATTTTGGCTTAATAAACTTTAATCCTGCATCAGGTTCACTATATTTTCCTAAGGTTTGATACCAACTATTCCACCATTCCTTAACTGGCTTAAATCTCTCACAATTTGGGCAATACATCCATTCAGGGAAATATTTTGCACTGGCTACATTACTTGTATTTAGTGGAACTATATCACTTTTTACAAATGGATTTGCAATGTTTGTCGGAACACGAATAAATTTGACAAGGTTAGTAAAATGTACTTGAAGCCTTTTAAGTAGCCTATTATCTTCAATTTTAAAATCATCTTGGTCAAATATTCGTGCAGAATCTTTAAAGAATTTCCATTCATCAAATGGATCAACTTTCATTGCTCCTTTTGATGTTTCCAAAATTGAACCTACACCACCATAAGCACTCAACATTTTTCTTGTTTGAGATTGAATATATTTTGGTTGTGAATAGCTTTTTTTACCTTCGTTTTTCATTTGTTTTTATAATTAGAAGAAGTTATTTTTAATTTGAATAAAAGTATCAGCATCAACTTCTCTCATTGATTGCATTACTATCCAGTCATCATTATCGGAAGTATCAACATCTGTTGGGCGTTTCATTAATTCATCATATTTTTTATATCCAAACGACCTGACTTTTTCTTCCCAATCATTAGCTAAAAAATTTATTCTATTTTCAAAAAAATCATATTCGGTTGGGTTGTCTTTGAAACGATTTTTTAAAAATGATTTTAATTCATTCACATTTTCTTTTTGAAAATATTGCATAGCATTATTTTGGTTTAACCCTGCAATCTTATGTCGAACAAAAGTTACCATCAAAGTGGTAAGCATTTTATCAATCGTGTTCTCTGTGAATGGTGTTACGCTAAGTGGTTCAATGCTTTTGTAAAAGGCTTGATGAAATGGTATATAATGTTCAAAATAAGATTTATCTCTTGCTCTATTTGGGTCTAAAAATGTAACAACTAAGCCTTTAACTTTTCTACCTACACGACTTGAAGCTTGAATGTATTCTGCAATGTTTTTTGGCATTCCATTTATTAGCATCAAATTTAATCTACCGATATCTATACCAACAGAAAACATATTTGTTGCAAGAACTAAATCAATAGTTGATGACTTTACTGCTTGATATTTTATGCCTTTCTTATTTTCTCTTTCAACTACTTCAAACTCATTCTCCAGTTGCTTTAATACAGCCTTTATTTTACTACTTTCAACCCTTGCTGTTAACTCTTCTGTTCTGTCTTCTAATCCAAAATGGTTATAAGTCCATTTATTATTTCGACCAAATAAACGTGCCTGTAATGTTGCTGTATTAACAATGATTTCATCGCCGACTTTATTTCTAATTTTACCTACATCTTTTAATGAGTTATAGTAAGAAACCAAAGTCCAATAATCATCACTTAATGGTTCAGTATTTTCAATTCGAGCTTCAAGTAGATGGGCTATTAATTGTAGTTGTGTATCAATAGCAGTTTTACCAACTGGCATAAAACCAATATACTTTCTTTTGCTTGCTACTTTTGATTCCTTAGCAAAAAAGCTATCACTGTATGTTAGACCTGATGGTGGGAATATATTGACCTTTCTACCACCATAAAGCCTTTCAATTTGCTGTTTAGTATTCCTTGTTGTAGCCGTTGATGCAATTATTTTAGGTGCAACATTTGAATTGCTTTTTGTACAAAGTTGTTCTACAACGCTTTCAAAAATTCCTACAATAGAACCTAATGGGCCACTTAATAAATGTAACTCATCTTGAATTATTAAGTCTGGTGGTAGTTTATCATCATCCAAGCTGTTAAAGAAGCTATGCGATTCACCTTTCCAAGCTAGCTGTGCAAACTTGTCAACTGTTGCAAACAAAAGTGTTGGTGGGTTTTTAAATAACATTTCATCAACAATTTGAATTGGAATTTCTTTATGAAACGTGCAATTTGTATTAAGGCATTTGATTTTAAATTTCACATTATCTGCATCAAAACCATAATCATTTTCTGAAATAAGTTTTGTGCCACACCAAGGGCAAGATGAAATTTGGAAACCATTTTTTAAATCGGGTCTGCCATTTTTCTTCTTACATTCTCTTTCAATTTCTTCAACAGCTTTTTGTGCCTCCTCAAGCCTCCCTGGTGTTAATTGATTGCCAACCCAAAGCCCAATAGAAATTGTTTCTGTTTTGAGTTCTTCTCTAAAATTTCTTCTCAAAAATTCTAACGATGCAATAAGTTTAGATGCTCTTTCAAATTGTTGTGCTGTAAGTAGTCTTAATGTATAACGCATTATAACAGATACTCCCTTTGATGCTGCTTCCTCATTCATCATTCGCCTCCAAACAATTGTAAATGCAGTAACTGCAAGATAGGCTTCTGTTTTGCCTCCTCCTGTTGGAAACCAGATTAAATCAACTATATCTTTTCTGTCTTCACTTTGAGGGTCTGTAATACCTTTTATGCTTAACAACAGAAATGCTAATTGAAAAGGCCTGTATTTAGGCAAAAAAGCTAATCGTGAATAATCATATTCACGAAAAAATTTCAAGTCGTTGTATGGTATATTTTTATTGATTCCTGATACTTCCTTTTCTTCTTTTGTGAAATCCTTATCATTAGAAATAATGATTTGAATAAGCATTGCCGTGTTTGCAAACTGAAATGCTCGGAAAACATCATCATTTTTTAAACACTCAATATTTGATTTTAAGCGACTGTAATTATAATCAAGCCGATTAATTATTTCTTTGCTAACTGTTTTTTCTTGCTCTGTATTATTTTCATTATCCTTTTTCTGCATTTCAATCCACTTACCATAAACATCTACGAATTGTAACATTCGTTTTATGGTTTCGTCTTTCTCGATGTTTACAAAAAGTGTGAGATTTTTAATGTCGAGTGCTTCATTTAAAAGTTTAAAATCATTTGGGTTTTCAAAATCATTTTCATTAAAATCATTCTTTGTGTCTTTAACATTGAACTCTGGAAGAAAAGTTGTTTGAAGAAAATTTTGTTCTCTGTTCCAACTTACAGAACAATTATGACCAATACCAAAACTTTTAACTTCTCTGTAAAGAAAATTTAGTTCCTCAGCTTCTTTGTCAAATGGATTTAATTCTTGATTTGATTTATAAGGAAGTATTTTATCTGATGTTACTTTTATCTGTGCTTGAAACAAGCACTTTGAATTAAGCTCTGGTGTTTTTATTGTAAAACGTTTTGATGATTGCTTCTTACCCAAATTTACAAGCTGTATTTTTACGTACTTCCTTCTTTTACCATCAATTTTATTTTCAACCTCATAAGTCTTTACGTTATAGCCAATTTTAACTTCCTTGTGTGTTTTGTCAATAACAGGAATTTCAACTTCATTTTTGGTATCTATTATTTTAATTATTGTTGAATGAGAAAAAGGTTTTCTTTTCCAAGTTCTACCAATTAACTTATCAAAATAGTGTATCCAGTTTTTAATTGGTCTATCTTTAAAATCTTCTGATTTCTTGTATTCATCGTATTCTTTGTATTCCCCAGTTCTTGGAAATACTTTATCTCCCTTTAATTCTTTAGTGAGAAAAAGGTAGCCATCTTCATACTTAAGTTTGTCTTTGAATGGAAAAAAATTCTTTTCATCAGTGTAGAATTGATAACCAGTTTCAGGCATTCTAACTTTTATCTCCTCTTGTAAAGGTTGGTAGTAAAATCCACCAGAAAATTCAACATCTACACTCTCAACATTTTCGTGAATACAAAATGTTAAACCAAAATTATTAGGGTTAAAGTGATTCTGATTCACTTTGCTTTCATCTTCACTTTTTGCATCTTCGATTTTTGAATTAGAAATATCATTATTGTCGCTTTTGTTTTCTGCGATTATATCTTCTGGTGAAAGTGAATTAGGCTCTTTTGTCTCAGCTTCAATTTCAGCATCATCTTCTTCTTGTTCGGTTGAAGAGAATTTTTTTTCAGGGAATATTATTGCTGAATAATATCGTTGCAAAGGATAATCAGAAATAATTTCTTCATCATCTGGTAATCCGAAACTGTCCGAACCAGCCCCAATTAATCCTTTATAAATACGGTTTTGAAATGTGTCTCTTTGCATATTAATCAATTAATTCTTTTTCAAAATTTTTAACTTCCTCCATTTCTATTTTTTTAATGCCTTTTATTGTTCTCATAGGTGCTCCTTTTTGAATAATTTGTTGAATATGATTTTCAGATAGCCAACTTAACATTTTACCCTTCTCTTGGCTCAATATGTAAGAGTTTATTTCCTCACTAAATTCAACACCTGCTTTAATTATTCTGCCTGAGTATTCGGTTTTGATTGAGATAATATTTTGAATGTTTTTATTAAGTTCTTGATGATTGACGGTTTTAATAATTGCCACTAAGTCTCTTTTTTTCATTGGAAACTTTGTTTTACTATCAGGCTTCATCCAATTTTCTAATCTATGTTTATCAACAGACAAACCATTTTCTTTTAGTTGTTCAAATAAATTTTCAAAATGATAGCCAAAACCTTTACTTATATAGTATTCCCTCAAAGTGCTTTTCCAAAGAGAAGAAAAATAATCTACACAACTTCTTTGTATAACTCTTCGCATTCATCTACAAATACTTTTTTAGATTCTCTCTCAATTAATTTTATCCCTTCCTCAAAAACAATTTCAAATTTTTGTTCTTCACTCCTTGAAGATCTTTGGTCATCAATGCCGATTAAATATTTTATCCATTCATCAATATTTTCATTATCTATGGTAGGTGTCTCTGGATAATGAAGCCCACATAAAAATTCTCGTTGTTTTGAACGAAGTTCAATTTCGTCTTCTCGTTGGAATCCTTGAAGGTACACTTGCATTACTTTTGCTTCCTCTTCGTAACATAGAATTTTAGTTTTGTGGTTGCTTGTAATAATTTTTTGCAAAAGAATATCTGTATATGGGCCATTACTGTAAAGGGATAGGAATAAGTGACTTTTCCCGTCTGGTTCTTTCTTTAAAAATTCAGAAACTGATATAACTTTAGTTGCTTTTAAGCCAATATATGTTGAATTTGATTGAGGTTCAGTTTGATTTAATAACTCTAAAATATTTTCGAGTTTATTTGTCTTTATACCTTTTTGCTTGCTCTCCAAACAACTGATAATTTCTTTTTCACAGAATGGTTTTATTGATTTAGGAACTACAATAAAATCTACATCTGTAGCAGTTTTAAACCAAGAATTTTTTGGGTTTGAATTTTTAATAACAGTAATGATATTTTGATAGATATTTTTGAATTGCTCAAAATCAGGTTTATAATCTTTATCAATATTGTAATACTCATCTTGAAAAATCTCTTGGGCTTCAGTAAGAAAATTTTCAAAAATTTCATTTGCTCTTTCTCTTATTCTTTTGTCACCATAAATTGACGTTATTGGATAAATTTTGCGGATGAATTTTAAAAGCTTTTTTAGGTTTATCAGGTTATTATAACGAGACTCTTTTTCTTCAATGAACTTAGTAAATATTAACGTTGCTGCTGTTAATTCAGGATGTAAAACAATTTGGGAACTTAAATTTTGGTATTGATTTTGGGCAAAATGCTTCACTTCAGGTAGTGTCCAATTCCATTTTATTACTTCAAAATTTTCACCGGATTCTATATCCTGTGTTCCGATAAAAATACAGTGATTAAATTTTTCTTGTCTGTAATTTTTTGAAATTGCAGAGATAGATTGACAATATTTATTGTCACCAATAAAAATAATTGTGTCTATAGGAATTCCTTTTTCTATGAAATGTTCCTTTACAGTTTTGAAATCATTTACTACAATCAATAAAGGGTCAAATGGTGTGTCTGGATTTACACTGCCACTTTTATTCATATACTGATATGGAATGCAACCAGGAATTTGATTAAGTATTTCGGTTTTAGATTCTACTATTATAGTTTTGATATTATTCTTTAACGTCAGATATGTTTCTCTTGAATTTAAGTTAGAAAGAATTGAACTATAACCTTTAAGTTCTTTGAACTTTTTCGTTTCAAAATTTTCTACTTTAGACTGACCATATCTTGCAATCTCCAACTTATCTGCAAACTTTGAGGAAAGGTGAACATAATCTGTTTTGTTTTCAAGGACAATTCTCTTGTATGTTCCTAAAGGTAGAATTTGTATTTTGTCTTCTGTAACAGACTTCACTATTGAAACTCTGCCAGTAATTTTATTAATAACTATTTCTTCAACTTCCAATGTATTATTTGCACTTATATTTTTATTGATACAATGAAGGGCTGCAATTAAAGTTGCAGGTAGAAAAAAATCATTTATGCGTTCTTTATTTGGGGTTGTAATTAATATGTTTGCTCTATCAGTATTTAATATTTTATCAATTAAAAAAGAGTTGACAAAATCAAACTGTTCAAAGTTGTAGTTGGATAAATTGAACGACTGTTTGAGATTTGTTTTACTAATCTCAATTAGATTGTTAAAATAATTGTAGTTTAAAAATTCCATATTCAAGATTACTTAAAGCACACTTTATTTAATTTTATACCTTTTATTCCGATTGAATCCACCATCCTTATTAGTTATCCCTTAATTAATTATTCTACTGATTGCACCAATTTTATTTAATATCATCTATTTTTTACGGCTACAAGTTTTTTATTATTAATAATTTACAAATTCAATAACACCTCAACTGAAAAATTTATAATCATATATAAAAACATAAAATAGATTTCTTTAAATAGATAGTAAATTTAACAAGAAAGCAATTATGGGAAATGCTAACTAATAAAACTTACACAAAATTTGTTTAATGCCTTTACCATAAATTATTATACTAAAGCTTGTTCTAATTTCTCTTTCCACTTTTCCCAGTTGGGATATAGTTTGTTTTGCAAAGCATAAAAATCTTTATTGTGGTTGTAGTGTATTAAATGGCATAATTCGTGGATTATGACATATTCAATACTTGCTTTTGGTGCTTTTATTAATTCGGTATTTAAAATGATTTTGCCTGCTTTGGTGCAACTTCCCCAACGCTTTTGCATTTGCCTTATGTATAAAATTGGCTTTTCAATTTTATACTTTTTAAACTTATCTAAACAAGCTGTTAGTAGTTCTTCAAAATGAATGAGAGCTTTGTTTTTGTACTATTCTGTTAATAGTTTTTCGAGATAAATAGCATTACTATTTTTTGAAGTAATAACCATTGCACCACGATAAATTTTTACTTCATCTATATCGCCTTTTACAATTTGTATTTTGTATTGTCGGCCTAAATACAAATGTGTTTCTCCACTTACAAATTTGCGTGTTGGTGTGTGGGGTTTGTAACTATTAAAAAATGATTGTTGTCTTAAAATCCAATTGGCTTTGGACTTTACTTTTTTGTTGATGTCTATTAGTGCTGTATTTACTGGTGCTAATACATTTACATCACCATTTGGTGTAACTTTTATTCCTAAAGACTTACGAGTAGCAAAAGACAAATTGTATTCAATACGCTTGCTACCATAGTTTACTTGGTGTAAGGTATTTTGCATTAGATGTATTTTAGTTTCGCTACTTTAATTATCTCTTCAATGAGTTCATCTATTTTATCGAAAGAAAACTGTGTATCGTATTGTTGTTGTTTTTCATAAAGCAAATCATCTAAATTATTTTTTAGCATTTTTTCAATCTCAATATTTGTTTGCCAATCAATAATTAAAGTGTCGTTTTCGTACACTACATTTTTAATACATTCTTCTAATTCAATAGCCATTGCTGCTTGTATTTCTTTTGGCTCTGGCTGATTATTAAAACTGTTTTCTAAAACTGCATTCACAAGGTTGTAATAGGCAATTGCATTGGGTTTGCTCTGTATGCTATTGGGTACATTATTTTGTTTACCTGTATGAAATTGGTTTTCGTAGTCTTTAGCTTTCTTTAAATAATCTGCTTCATTTATTCTGTGTTGGTGATAATCGTCAATTGCTTCTTTAATTACTTGTGATAGCTTTTTATAAAAGATGGGATCTTCGTTCATCTTTATATTTATTGCCTTTATTGTTCTTGTAGCAATGTGGTCGGCTTTTGCAGCTTTGCCTGTTAGTTTATCTACTTCTGCTTCTCGTTTTTCTTTATCAAAAATATTTACCTGCTCTGTAATTTTTAATGTTTCGCCAACTGTTGTAATGTGCTTGTCTATTAGCTTTTGAACTTGTGGTTCGTATTCTTTGTAATCTACATCGTCAAAATATCTACGTTTTACATCTACTCTTAACTGCAAGAAAAACTTACTATCTTTTTTGTACTTGTCAATTGTTTTTTCGTTGCTTGCATCGTTAAATTCAATTGATGCCATTGCTAATTTAAACAACCGAATAAAGGCTGATAATTTTTCGTAAAATGGATGTCTGATACTTTCATCACTTAATAATTCAGCATAAGCTTCAGCATCGTATTTGTTTTTTATGGTTTTGAAAATGTCCCATAATTCGCTGTGTGCCTGTGGCAATTTTTCAATCTCTTTTGTAATGTTTGTAATGGTTCCAGCCAATTCTTCTTGCTCAAAATCATCTAAGCCACTGTAAGTATTTAAAGCATTGTCTAAGTTTTCTAAGTTGCCAAAATAATCAATGATAAAGCCATACTCTTTACCTGGTGCAACTCTGTTTACCCTTGCAATAGCTTGTAATAAGGTGTGTTCTTTTAAACTTCGAGTGATGTATAACACCTGATTATTGGGTGCATCAAAACCAGTGAGTAGTTTATCTACCACTATAATTATTTCGGGTTGTTCTTGCTTCTTAAATGCACTAATGATGGATTTTTCGTAGGTTTCTTGCTTACCATATTTACCCATCATTGCTTTCCAAAACTTTAATACAACATCTTCTGTTTCTTCAAAAGCATCTTCGTAATTTTCTCTTGTATCTGGTGCAGATATTAATACATATTGCAGTGGTTTTATTGGGTGCTACTAATTGCCCTTTAAAGCCTGTGCCTTGTATGTTATCTGCAAAGTGGTCGCTAATATCCCAAGCCCTTGCATAAATGATTTGGTCGGCTTTATTGAGTTGATTTGGTGTGCTGTATTTTCTTTTTAATGCTGCTTTGCCGTAAGGTGTAAGAGGCTCTGAAACTTTCTCGAAAAATGTATCTAATGGCTTTTCGTTTACTTCAATAATGTTGTGCCTTCCTTCATACAACAAAGGCACTACAGCTTTATCTTCTACAGCATCAGTGATAGAATACACATCAATCATTCCACCAAATTTATTGGCTGTGCTTTTTTCTTTTTTCATTAAAGTTGTACCAGTAAAAGCAACAAAGCAAGCATTGTGAAATACCTTTTGCATTTTTAC
>JAPLER010000336.1:0-6188 GCA_026391115.1 Bacteroidota bacterium
AATTGATTTTAAAATAGTTTTCATCAATTCCATTGCTTGTTCCTTTGCCCAACACAGCAAGTTTATTACTAATAATCTTTTCTTTTTGTAAAAATGATAATAGATTATTTGAATTTACATACACTTTTGTTGAAGCGTTAATTGTTAATTTTTCTACACGTTTAAATAAAGCTTTTTTCCAACCTGTTTCTTCCATCCAAGGCAACCCTGCTATGGTGTGTAAACGTATTGGAACATTTGCAAGTTTAGATGATAACATTGCTAAAAGCCCTGCTTTGGGGGTATGTGAATGAACAATGGTAGGCTTTACGTTTCGAAAAAAAAGAAACATTTTTACAATGCAGTAAATATCAACTAATGGATTAATACTTCTTGTTAAAGGAAAACTATAATGCTTACATTGTTCATAAGACTCTACATCTTTAACTTCATCTCCATATGCACTAGCAGCAATAACATTGAATCCATTTTGCTTTATAAAACCCAACTGTCCTTTTAATAAAAATTTAAGTGACACAGGGACAGTTGTAATTCTTACAATTGTGTGCAACTATTTATTCTTTTGAATGAGGTTACTAAAATTAGACATCGTTATACTTTTAAATTGATACTTTTCATTCAATTTTTTATAATGCTTTAATATAGCTTCTGTTTCAATTAAACACTTATCAGGGTGCTTTCCAAAATTTTCAGGATGCCACCAAATGTGATAATACTTTTTATGTTTTGCAGCATAATTCATTTCAAAGCATACTCGCTTTATTTTTAAAAAATTTCCTAGAGAATTATTAGGCATCCAAGCTCTTAAAAATCTACTAGATGGTAATAAAAATGGCTTTGATTTTTGGTTTAAAAAATAATTTAATGTTACACATTTATCATAACTCAAAAAGTTAAATGTATCTATCAATCTAAATAATCGTTTAAATATTGTGTCTTTCTTTTTTGTATTCCAATACCAATTTTCTGGATTGGTTCTTATTGCTTGTAATCCTAACAAAGAACATTTTTTGTAGTATTCATTGTTAAATTGATTTCTAGGAAAAACAAGCGAATCAAAATTCAATTTGTTTTTTTTTGCAATTTTTTTTGCAGATAATAAGTCGTCTAAAAACTCTTTATCAGTTTGCCATTTTTCAAGACAATAGTAATGAGAATAAGTATGTGATGCAATTTCTTGTAAAGGAGCATTTGCAATTGTTTTAATAGTATTTAAAGCAAAAAAACAATTGTCAAAATTTTTAGGCTCACTAACGTTTTTAAAATATTCATAGGAAGAAAATTTGGCTTTCTCATAATTAGGTAAACAAGTTGGTAAATTATCAATCCACTCATCCCTATCTTTATTAAACAACATACCTACAATAGCCCAAGTTGCTGCTACTTCATATTTTTCAAATAGCATTAATAGCTTAGGTATTAATATTAGCGTATTTTCTAATTCTTGTTTTCTTTCTTGATTTAGGGCAACTTTATCGAATCTACCCCATTGTAACTCAAAGTCAAGAGATATAAGAAAATAACCCTGATTAAGCATAAATTAGTTGTTGCTGTTTTATCTCAATACATTTCGCATATAGTATAAAAAATAATGGCATAAGTTGTGCCTTTTGTCTTAATGCAATACCTAAATTTCCAGATACTTGTGCTAATACAAATGATCCTAAAATAAATGCAAACAAGCAGCATAAGAAAAGTCCGTTGAAGTGTTTAATTTTTGTAAAAAGTGTTTTAACAGAACTCAATAGCATAAATACTAGTAACAAATTTTCGAATGAAACAATTAATCCCATAAATCCAGTTGCATCAACAAATAAAGGTCTAAACCAAAAGGTAATAAGTTTATAAACTGGATTGTAAGTACTTATATCTACTCCACTTGATGACTTGCTTAGTTCCATTGCACGATGATTAATTGAACTAGAGTTAAGTATATTTAAACTATCGGTATCAGTAAATTCTAAAACTTTATCAGTCAAGAAATAAACTCCGCAAAAGGATAAAATGATTAGAAAGTATTTTACAAAACGAGAAATCAAATTACCACTTAACATTGAAGCAATTGCAATTCCAATTATACAAGTGAGTAGTATATGTGGACGGGTGAAATAAATAAAAAAAAGACCAATCAGAATATAAAAAAATCTGTAATTAAATCTACTAAGTCCATAAAAGAAGAGACCCAATCCGAAAATCATTACACTTCCTTTGCCTAAAGATGAAGACCAAAAGTGTATATTAGGTAGAATAAATAACCATTCAAGAATAGTGATTTTGCTCTTTTTGTTTATAATATTAATATTCTCTTTTGCACAGCAATAAAATAACAGAATGCCTACAAAACCTATATGAGAAAAAATTAGCATTAAACTATAGTAGCTTAACATTAGCATATTACTGAATGGCCAAGCTAAAAATCTAATAAACGGTGAACCAGTTTTAAATAATTCAAGCCAGTCATTTGCGTTAGCTGATGTTTTGTAATATGCAAATGAGTCACTTGTTGTAATGTTTGCATAAATCAAATAAATAATACTCAAAACAATGTGTACAAAATAGAGTATCCATAAATAATTTTTATTGATGTTATGGTGTGTATTAGATATTAAACCAAATACAATAAAATTTGATAATACTAGAAGAATAAAAACCAAAAAAATATCCATTTAGAATAGTTCCATACAACCAAGAGAAGGTTGCCAGTGTTTAAAATTTTTGAATTGATGAATGCTATTGTTGTCGCAAATACTGCGTAATGTTATTTGTGGACCAACTTGTATTGTTCCATTAAAAAACAACTTTTTAAAAAATAATTTAGGTATGTTACTTGTATTGCAACAACTAATAAATACAGGTTTAATTTTTCTTATTAGAATTTTCATTTCATTAATCACTTGGTCTATCACTTTTTTGTTATTCAAGATTATGATATCGCAAAGTCTCAGTTCAATCATCCCCTTAATTTCCTTCAATCTAAAAACAACTAAATAATTATTTTCATCATATAAATATCCATACTTATTTATTGGACAGTTTAAATATCTCCAAATGATATACTTCTTATCAATAACTGTTTCAAAATAGCTAGATTCTATTTTCGTTGAAATTTCTTCAATCTTAAATTCTTGTGGCAATTTATATGCTGAATAGATGGCTTCATTTTCATCATTCTTAAATCTGCTAGGTATTCCAAAATGGAAAGATAGTTTTAATGGCAATCGTCCATTTTCAATCCAACCCATTTTTAAGTATCCTTTTTTGCTTACAGTATTTGGTGTATTATAAATTAAATCAATGCCGTTTAGTTTAGATTGATCAAGTGCTTGCAAGGTCAATTTAGTAAATATTCCTTTGCCTTGAAATTTGGGGTGAACAGCAGTATCAACAGCTCTTTCACATAAAATGGTTTGATTATTATTGGCAAATTGCCACTTCATAAAAGCCCTTACACCAATTAAATTGTCTTGTTCAAATGCACAAATTATTTGGGATTCGCCAAATGGGTTTTGATGGTGTTTCCAATCCCAAAACTCTACAGTTTTTTGTGTTGAATTTTCACCTAAAGACAACTTCAATAAATCAACAATTTGCTTTGTAGAGCTATTGTTGTTTGTAATTATTTGCATTAATTTTCCAATATATTAAAGTATAAATCTTCTAGTTGTTCTGTTGTGTTTTTGATACTAAAATTATTAATAACAGTTTGTCTTGCATTGTTAGAATATTTATCACGTAAACTTTTATCGTTAATAACTAATCTTAATTTGTCTATCATTTCATATGGCTTATCAACATCAACTATTAAACCATTTTTGTGATTTTGAATTACTTCTTTAACACCTCCAGCATTTGTAACAATAGGTACACAACTTGTACTCATAGCCTCTAAAAGAGCTATTGGCAAACCTTCAAATTCTGATGTTAATAGAAAAATATCTATAACATTGAAATAAAAGCTAGAGTTGGTTTTTAACCCTGTTAGTATTATTTTACTCTGCAATTTTTTTTGATATATGTAATTTTTAATTTCTTCAAATAATATTCCTGCTCCAACTAATACACCTTTTGTATTGGGATATTCAATATTTATTTTTTCAAAAATATCAACCCATATTTTTAATCTTTTTTGAGACCGAAATACACATACATTGCCAATTACTATTTCATCTGGATTAATTCCTAATTCTTTTTTTAAATTAGTTTTTTGCTCATTGCTTTTCTCAAACTTTGATGTATCAACACCATTGAGAATAACTATAGTATTTATATCTTTAGCTATGTTTTTATGAATAGAATCCTCAACACTTTTTGATACTGCGATTACAGTATGCTGCCACTTATAAGTGATTTTGTTCATCCATTTTGTAAACAAATGATATCTTTCTTGAATATTATGTTCACTATAAATTAGCTTAACTTTGCTAAATTTGCAAGCAATTCTTGAAACAATGCCAGCCCAAGGTAAGTGACTATGTACTATTTCGATTCTGTGCTTTTTTATAAATTTATTAAGTTTAATACAACTCAATAATATTTGAAAATTATTGGATGCATTTATGTTAACCACAATGCCATCTTGCATTTCAAGCTCATTAACCAATTGGTTTTTCCAAGGTAAAAAGTATATGTAGTAAAATTGAAAATGTTCTCTATTGTGTTGTTTAAGTGTTTCTAACAAAAGAGTTTCTGCACCACCACGCCCAAGTGATTTTACAATATGTAGCACTTTAATTTTTTTCACTATCGATAATTTGGTGAAAAAAATCAATATACTTATTTGATATAATGTTCATATCAAAATCTGCTATTACTTTATTCTTAGCATTTACTCCTACCTCTTTTCTGTAAGCTTCGTTATCTAATAAAAATGAAACTTGGTCTGCAAATGTTTCTGGTTTGTTATCTTTTGTAACAATGCCAATTGAATCATTATTTATAAATTCTTTTACCCCACCAACATTTGGACAAACTGTAGGAACTTTTAAATAACCTGCTTCAAGTGTTACACCTGGCAACCCTTCAGTATCACTAGTCAACAATAAAATATCTGCAACTGAAATAAATGGAAAAACGTTTTTCTGGTATCCCCAAAATTGTATTTTACTTGATAAATTATGTTTTTCTATTTCATCAATCATTTGCTGTTTTAATACACCGTCACCAACAATCCAACCTACACAATCTGAATATTTTCGTTGTAGTATTTTAATAGTTTGAATAAACTTTTCAGGTCGCTTTTGCTGAGTAAGATTTCCTAAAAAAAGAATGACTTTATTGTTTCCTTTAAATTCTATTAAATCTTTTATTAAACTAGTATTGGTTAAGTCAACCTTATTTGCATTAAAGCACCTATGAATAACAGTTGATTTTTTTTTGAAGTTATACAATTTCTTTACATCATCAAGCGAGGCTTTACTTACACCAATAGCAGCATCTATATTTTTTAAAATAATATTTCTATAATACAATTGTTTTAAGTAAGAGGAATTCCAGAACACAACACTATCAATAATTCTATAAATTAGCTTTGTTTTTTGCTTGAAAAATGGTTTTGCAAATGCAGCATATTTAAGGGTTCTTGAACCATTTAATAAAATAATATCTGGATTAAAATCATTTACAATTTTTTCTAGCTTGAACAGAAGTTTTGGTTGTACAGTTGGAAATTTTTCATAAAGACTTTTTTGTGACGCATTCAGTAATATGTCATTAGAATTAATTTTTATTGTTACACTTCCATCATATTGATATAGATAAACTTTTTTTACTTCATTACCTTTATCTATTAAGGCATCAGCTAATTCTTCAAAAAATACTTGCGACCCTCTTCTAACTGGATATGTATCTAAAAAAATCACTTTCATAATCTATATCATTGAAAATAAAAATTGTTCATATTTATTTGCTATTTTTTGTATATCAAACCTATTGATTGCATACGATCTCGTATTGCTAGTATAGGATGTATATTTTGAATAATTAATAATCATATCGTCCATACAATCTGCAATGCTTTTTGCATCTTTCACTTTGTGCATAATTGCATTTTGACAGTTGCTAATTACTTCTTTATTCATTGAGATATTTGATGCAATAATTGGAATGCCTGTCATTGTTGCTTCAATAAGAGAACCACTTAAACCTTCGTACCAACTTGGGAAAATAAAACAGTTTGCATTATACAAATA
>JAPLER010000336.1:6221-9001 GCA_026391115.1 Bacteroidota bacterium
TGCCAGGCATCAATTACATTGCCATTGAATTGAACGTTGTTTATCAGATTTAAAGATTGAATTTTTTGTTTTAAAACATTTGAATATATGCCATCTCCAAATATTTGCAATTGAACACTTTTATGCTTTTTGTAAATTATTGACAACGCATCAATTAATTCTTCATAACCCTTTGTTTGCAACACTCTTGCTATTATGATAAATGTAAATGAGTCAATATTTGGTTGTTTCCATTCAACAATTTTATTACTATTTCTGCCTCTATAAATTACTGTAACTTTATTTTTTTTGATATTAAGAGCTTTGCAATTACTAATTTTAATACTTGCAGAGTTTGATATATATCCTTTGGGAATATGAGCAGTAATACCATCAATTTGTTTCACAAAAAGAAAAGAAATTTTTTGCTTTATTGATAATGCGTTTATCCTAAATTTACTATAACTATCACTTACAAAAGTTCCAACTAATTTAGTTTTAGTAAATAAACAACATAAACGGCAAAGTATATTTGACTTGAAAAGTGATGAAACAATAATATCTGGTTTTTCTTTTTTTATATATTTAATCAAAACTAAAAAAGCTGATAAAAATGTTGTTGAATTATTTAATCGATGCGTGTTAATATTTGCACTACTATATTGTTCGTTTAGTGTATCAATTTCATTCAAATAAATGACAGTAACATTTACTTTATTTGAAAAATTCGTAATAATATCCAGTAAACTTTTTTCAGTACCAGAATTGGCAAGTGAGTCTATTACAAAAAAAACTTTCATTATTTAGTACGCCAAACTTTTGAAGCAATAAATGGAAATTGAGCAAGAACGAACCTAAACCAAGCAATTGGGTTATATAGTTTTAAGCTTAAAGCCTTTTTGAAATAGTGTTTTGCAAGTTTCATTTTCTTTAGTTTAAAACTTGCTACACCTAAAACACTTAGATAATTAAAATGCAAAATGGGGTTGTTATTAAACCAATCTTTGTGTTTATCCAAAATGTGATTGTTAGCTATAAAGGTATTTTCAATTTTCTTAAGTCCTCCATTTTTTGATGGTTGATATATTAACCCTACTTCATTAATGAATTGTTTGGTTTGGATTACTTGTTTTAATCTCAACCCCAATTCTGTATTTTCACCATATCTTAAAATTTCATCATATCCTTTTACAGCCTCAAATAGTTCTTTTTTTACTGCAAAAGCACCTGCTAAAAAAATTCCCCACTCTCTTTCATCGCTAGTATATGCTTTTTCTGGATATATAATTTTTGCACCAGACTGTACCGCACAAAAAGCAATATCATCATTCCTATTTTCTAATACTGCTGAAAATGTTAGCATCCATTTTTCACTAACAATATCATCATCATCCAAAAAAATCAAATACTTACCTTTTGCATTTTTTGCCCCAATATTTCTTTTAATGGAAACATTTTTTCTCTCAAAAAAAGATATATAGTTAATGTTAAGTTTCTGCCTTAGAGGTTTTATTAAAAAAGTATTATCATAGACATCCTCAACAACTATTACTTCAAAATTTTTATACAATTGTTTAGTCAACAATTTAAGTGTATTCAATAGTTTCTCTTGCCTATTATAAGTAGGTATGATGATGCTAAATAGTAACATTCGAAGTGTTTATTTTAACAATTTTTTTATCCTCTTAAATGATTGATAAGATGCAAAAAAATTATAATAAAACGATTTCATTTTAGACTGTGCTATTACAAAAGCCAATTGTTTTTCATTTGCATTACTTATTACTTTATATCCAAAGTACTTTATATATAATAGTGTATGTAGCAATGTTTGTTTTAAATATTTTACAAAATAAAAGACGCTGGAGATATTATTATTTTGTAAAATATAATGATAACTAAATAATAATGCAGCACCATTAGCTATTCCTTTTTTAAGTTCCAAATAATACGCCCAAGTTATTCGCTCTTTATTCAAATAGTGTTTAAATTGTAAGTTACCACTATACCACATTTCGAGGTTTTGAAGCAATAATAAATAACACCATTCTGTATCCTCACCTCTTGTTAAACTCTTTTTATTAGGTCCAATCATTACTGTATTAAATCCTGATGCATAAATTCTTTTAAGTGCACTTACATTAAAAAAAGTTCCATCACCATATAAAGCAGCATTATATTTTTTTATTTTGCCATTGGTATCATTTTGTTTTTCAACAGCGTAACTACTACAATACTTATCAAACCAATTAGGTTTGGCTATTTCAAAAATAGCAATTCCTTTTCCACCCAAAGCACCAATTTAATGTAGTTTTCATCAAGTTCATTATCATCATCGCAAATCAATAACCAATTGTATTGAGCAGCTTGTAAAGCTTTATATCTTGCATTTACAGCACCTGCTTTAGGTTCAAGTAAAATACGATATCGCATTTTAAGATTGATCGCTTTCAGTATCATTTCACAATACTCTACAGTACCATCAATTGAAGCATTATCAACAATAATGAGTTCTACATATTCTGGATTATAAAGTTTTTGATTCGCAATGGAAGCGATAGCTTTTTGAATACGTTGCTTACCATTATATGTGCAAATAGTTATACTAATACCAAACTGCATTAAATCAACTTTGATTTTAATTTGTGAAAAATAGAACCTAGTGTTCCATATTTTTTCTTATACAACAAATGATAATGTTTGGAAAAAATAATCCAAGTGCTTTTTTCGATTTCTCGTCTATTATAACCTAGCGTTTTAAAAAAAGTGATGTATAAAGGCTTATATTCATTAAGAACTTT